>DASVQP010000061.1 GCA_036389135.1 Longimicrobium sp. | reverse complement strand
ACGGCGCATTCGAGTGTGCTCCGCGTAAGGTGGTTTGAGCTTCGCAACCCAAACCTACGCCTTCCGCGCGAGATCCAACACACCCGGGTGCGCCGTCATCTCTTTGCCCCCGCCTCGCTTCCGAGTTTCCGGATGGACACTATCTAGATCGCCTACGCGAGAGGCCACTGTGATGTTTTTATCACGCGTAGGAACCTGCTCAAATCCCGCATTCAAGAAAACCGTTCTGATATCGGTCTTGAATCTGAGCTCCATGCGCCTCCGGCTGGCCTCGGCGAGGCTCAGTCTCACCCTCTTTTTCTTAGCTGGTGGCTTCTTGGTGCGCGTCATTGATCATCGTTGATGTTGTGGTCGGACCGGGGTCTACGTCCCGATCAGACTTCGTTGGTGTGCTTGCTTCGCCGAGGGGCAGTCACATTCTTGATTCGAGTCGCCATCAACTGACAATTCGCAAGCTCGCGATCTATTGCAATATACTTCATTTTCTTAAGTCGGGCCGCGATGATTGATGTACCTGTACCTGCGAATGGGTCGAGCATCACACCGCCTCTATGCCCGCTGATCTCTAGTACTCGCTTCGCGAGCAGCAACGGCAGTTCGTTCGCGCCCCTGTTCTTGTACTTAGAATGACGCACGGGGCTAAGATCATCCCAAAAATCTGAAAGATTTACTCCGTTGGCCACTTTCGCAGTATATCCGCCATAATCCTTCACGTACTCGTCGCAATGGGGGCAAGTGGCGGGCTGGATCTTCGGCCGGTTCGCCACAGACGGTGGCCCCTTCGTAAAGTATAGCAGTGCGTAATGCGCAGGGTACAGACCCTTCCCACGCATATATCCGTTCTTCATCGCGATAGCTATCCAGTGGCGAAATTCCAGCGATTCACCCAGTTCGCAGGCGAAGCGCAACGCCCATTTGGGGATGTGATATAGGTAGAGCGCACCGCCGGGCTTTAGTATCCTAGTTGCCTCTCGCAGCACATTGGTCATGTACGTGTGGTAGTCAGCATCCCCAAGGCTATCGCCCGCCTTCCCGCTCTCCCCGTAATCCTTCCCAAGGTTGAATGGGGGGTCGAGAAAAACAACGTCGATACAGCAATCCAGCAAGCCTTGCAGCGCCGTCAGTGCGTCGCCTCTCACGATGTCCCCCGCCCGAGACGTGTTTACCAGGCCCTCGGGTGCCCTCGTCCACCATTGGTTAACCTTCATTTTCCTCTCGGCGGCGATGCCAATGGATGTGGTCACGGAAGGCAGATCTCGCCTTGCGTGGCTCTGGAGTCCCTATGACTATAATGCGTGTCAACTTGTGGATCCACCCGACTCCGGGAACTGCGCCAGTGAGCTGGATTGGCGCATAGAGTTCACAGGCTGTCCAAACTGGGGAAAGACCCACGCTGGCGCCAGTAGATCCGCAGGAGCTTCCTCTGCTGCTGGACGCGGGCGGGCTCCGGCTGAAGGCGCGCTCCGGGGACTTCGCGGGCGGCCCTTCCACGAGCTGGTGGAGAACGAGACGCGGGCGCTCCAGGAGCTGCTTCCGCGGGTGCTCCAGGGGATGAACGATGCGGGGCGGCCTCCCACGCTCGCGGAGCTCACCGCACTACTACGCCAGCACCCGGACTTCCTGGTGATCGCCCGTCTCTTCATGGGTGTCTCGCAGGACCGTGCGGCCTCCGCATTCTCGCAGGCGCTCGGCTCGCGGTTGAGCTGGTCCGGCCTCCGCGTTCGGGCGAGGCAGGCTCCGGAAACGGTTTCGCAGGCGATGGAGGCGATGAAACTTCCCGATGCGATGTGGGAGCAGCTCCAGCGGCAGTGGACGGTCGGTAACGTGATCAACGAGCGCTACCGTCTCCTGCGCGGGCGCGCGATTGCCGGGCAGCAGCGAGGGAGGCAGCTCGAGGACCGCGTCCGCGCGTCGCTAAAGCGGATCGAAGTCCCCTTCGAGTACAGCGTGACCTTTGTGGGGCGCGAGGGGCAGACGGCGAAGTGCGACTTCGCCATCCCGTCGCGCGACCGCCCCAAGATCGTCATCGAGGCGAAGGGGTTCGAAGCCACGGGAAGCAAGGTCACCGACGCGCTGGGCGACATCCTCAAGATCGAGCGCGCCCGCGCGATGCACATGTACTTCTTCGTGGTGCTGGATGGAACCGGCTGGCACCACCGCCCCAACGACCTGCGCAACATCGTGCACGCGCAGAACGCCGGCCGCATCGACATGATCTACACCACCAGCCGGTTGGACGAGCTGGAGCGCGAAGTCGCGCGGATCTACGCGGGCGAGTACGGAGAGCGCACCATCTGACCGCAGCCCGCAACGGGGGCGAAGATGAGCGAACGTTTCTACTCCGATCCACGTCTCTACGACCTGCTGTTTCCGCCCGGCGAGTACGCGCGCTTCTACGCGGAGGAGGCGCGGCGCGCGGGGAGCCCGGTGCTGGAGCTGGCGTGCGGCACCGGGCAGCTCCTCGCTCCCATCGCGCAGGCCGGGACGCGCTGCGTCGGCGTGGACCTGTCGCCTGAGATGCTTGGCGCCGCCGCGGAAAGGCTGCGCCAGGCGTCCACCTCCGCCGAGCTGGTGGAGGGCGACATCCGCTCGTTCGATCTCGGCGAGTCGTTCCCGCTGATCTTCATCGCGCGCAACTCGCTGCTCCATCTACACGCCGCGGACGACCTGCTGGCCTGCTTCAGCGCCGTGCGCCGGCACCTCGCGCCGGGCGGGACGTTCATCTTCGACGTGTTCAACCCCAGCGTCCGCCTGCTCGCGCGGCCCGCGGGCACTCGCTTCGCGGTGATGGAGATCGAGCATCCCGACTACGGGTGCGTGTCCGTGGAGGCGGAGGGCGAGTACGACGCGGCCGCGCAGGTGAAGCGCGAGACGTGGTACTTCTCGGCGCCGGGCCGCCCGGACTTCTGGACGGCTCCGCTGGCCGTGCGCTGCATCTTCCCGCAGGAGCTTCCGCTGCTGCTGGAGGCGGGCGGGCTCCGGCTGGAGGCGCGCTACGGGGACTTCGCGGGAGGGCCCTTCCACGGGCGAAGCGCGCGCCAGCTATGCGTGTGCCGCGCGGCCTGATCACGGATCACTCCCGCTCTTCAGCGACTCCCTGTCTCCGGCGCCGCGGCTGCTCCACGAGGAGCTGGCAGCGGCGCCTGTGCTCGCGTGCGTCCTCCAGCAGCAGGCGGCTGGTGCGCACCACCTCGCTGATGTCGGCGACGAGCGCCGCGTCGCATGGCATGCTGGGGTACCGGCCTGACAGCGCGCGCTCCTGCAGCGTACGCGAGCGGGCGAGGTGGGTCTCGATGGATGCTTTGAGGGCTCGCGCGTGCTCGGTCGCCAGGCGCACGCGAATCAAGATGTCGTCGGCTGGGTACATCGTCCCGGGGAGTCCGTTCGAGTTCCTGCTTCCCCGGTTCCCCGGTTCCCCGGTTCCCCGGTTCCCCGGTGCGCGAAGTGGCTCCCGCACCCACCGAACCCGCAAGGCTGCACGAGCCAGCCCTCAAAGGCACCTGTTACGCCCCTGAACTCCCCTCGCGTTGACCTAACATTGTGCAGAGCTTAGATTTCGGCATCTGTACGGAATGCGCTGGAAACGCTTGCGGGAGAAGGGGATGGAAGTGGCGGCGAAGCTCTCGATCCTGGCGGATGCGGCCAAGTACGACGCGTCGTGCTCCAGCAGCGGGGCGAAGGGGAGGAGGGGGGGCGCAAAGGGGCTCGGTTCCACCGAGGGGACGGGGATCTGTCACAGCTACACGCCCGACGGCCGGTGCGTGTCGCTCCTCAAGGTGCTGCTCACGAACTACTGCATCTACGACTGCCAGTACTGCATCAACCGGCGCTCGAGCGACGTGCGCCGGGCGCGCTTCAAGGTGGACGAGCTGGTGGCGCTGGTGCTGGACTTCTACCGGCGCAACTACATTGAGGGGCTCTTCCTCAGCTCCGGGATCATCCGCACGCCGGACTACACGATGGAGCAGCTCATCGCCGTGGCGAAGACGCTGCGGCGGGAGCACGGCTTCGCGGGCTACATCCACCTGAAGACGATCCCCGACGCGTCGCCAGAGCTGCTGGACGAGGCGGGGCGCTGGGCGGACCGGCTGAGCATCAACGTGGAGCTCCCCACGCAGGAGAACCTGGACCGCCTTGCCCCCGAAAAGCAGCTCGTGCAGATCACCGGCGCCATGGGGCGGATGAAGGAGCGCATCGCCGAAGCCAAGGCGGATGCCGCCCCGCGCCGCACGCTCCCGCGCTTCGCCCCGGCCGGGCAGAGCACGCAGATGATCGTCGGCGCGACCGAGGCGACGGACACCACCATCCTGCACACCGCGTCCGAGCTGTACCGAGGGCCGGAGCTTCGGCGCGTCTACTACTCCGGCTTCTCGCCGATCCCTGATGCCGCCGCGGGGCTGCCGCTGATCGCCACGCCGCTGGTGCGCGAGCACAGGCTCTACCAGGCGGACTGGCTGATGCGCTTCTACGGCTTCGAGGCGCGCGAGCTGACCACCCCGAAGGCGCCCAACCTGGACCTCGGGCTGGACCCCAAGACCTCGTGGGCGCTCCGCAACCGCGAGCGCTTTCCCGTGGACCTGAACCTGGCCGACAGGGAGGAGCTGCTGCGCATCCCGGGGCTGGGGACGCGCAACGTGAAGCGCATCCTGGCCGCGCGCCGCTGGCACCGCATCCGCCTGGCGGACCTGGCGCGGATGCGGGTGCCGCTGAAGCGCGCCCTTCCCTTCATCATCACCGACGACCACCGGCCGCGGCTGCTCAACCCGGACGCCCTGGACCTGCGCGACCGCATCGCGCCGAAGGGGAGCCAGACGGACCTGTTCGAGACCGCCTTCGCCGCGCTTCATGGCGAGCTCTGAGCGCAGGAGAACCGCAACCGCGCCTCACACAGAGCCACAGAGACAACGGAAAGAGGGGAAGGTGATTGGAAGGAGCAGTTCCAGCCCCCTCTCTCGAGAACAGAGGGCGGAGCCCTCTCCTGTTATCGGGAGAGGGGGCAGTCGAGTGTAACGAGACGGGGGTGAGGGCAACCAAATGCGCCGCACGAGTATCGAACCTACGTTCCAGGGATGGCGCGAGGCCGCCCGCGGGCTCCTCGCCGCGGGGGTGGAGCCGCGCGACGTGCTCTGGGACGAGGCGGAGGGGGAGCAGCCCGGGCTCGATCTGGTGGACGACGCTCCCGCCGCCGCGGTCCAGGCGACCGCGCGTGTGCCTCGCGCCTTCATGGCACTCGCGGAGGCGGCGGCGTGCCACAGCGACGCGGAGCGGTGGGCGATCCTCTACCGTGTCCTCTGGCGGCTGAAGCATGGGGAGCCGCGGCTGATGGAGGTGGCGATGGACCCCGACGTCCACCGCATGCTGGCGATGGAGAAGGCCGTGCGGCGCGACGTGCACAAGACCAAGGCGTTCGTCCGCTTCCGCGCGGTGGAGGGGGAGGAGGGGACGCACTACGTGGCGTGGTTCGAGCCGGAGCACCACACGCTCGAACGCACCGCACCCTTTTTCGCCGAGCGCTTCGCCTCCATGCGCTGGTCGATCCTGACGCCGCGCCGCTGCGCGCACTGGGACGGATCGGCGCTCTGGTTCTCGGAAGGGGTGCCGCGCTCCGCCGCTCCGTCGGCCGACGCACTGGAGGATCTGTGGCGGACGTACTACGCCAGCATCTTCAACCCCGCGCGCATGAAGCCCCGAGCGATGAAGTCCGAGATGCCGCTGAAGTACTGGCGCAACCTCCCGGAAGCGGAGCTGATCCAGCCGCTGATGCGCGACGCACCGGCCCGGGTGCGGCGCATGATAGAGGAGCAGAGCAAGGCGCGCCCGCCGGAATAAGTGCCAAGTGCTAAGTGCTAAGTGCTAAGTGCTAAGTGCCAAGTGCTTAGTGCCAAGTGCTTAGTGCTTAGTGCTAAGTGCTGAACAGCGGTTCACCAGGACTTAGCACTTAGGACTCAGGACTCAGGACTTCAGTTCCTCGCCCACATCATTTCCTAACCAACAAAAGAGTTGCGTGAGGTACGAGACCGTGCTAGTAATTTAGCAGCCCACCCCACAGGACGTGGCCCCGCGTACCTGGCACCATCCCCCCAGGAGAACACCCTCGTGAAACGGTTGATCGTTCCCGCGCTGTGCGCCGGCCTCGCCGGCTGCGCCAGCGCATCGGCAAAGAGCGCCCCGCAGTCGCCGCGCCCCGCGGCCGGCACCGGCGCGCCCACCACGGCGGCCGCGCGCCCCGCCACCACGGCGGACACCACGCGCCGAGCCCCGTCCCCCTTCAAGCCTTGGGCGGAAGTGACGCGCGACGCCAACCGGCGCGCCGGCTTCTTCGACACATACGAAAAGGGCGACCAGCTGCTCCTGGCCATCCCCGCCGACCGGTTGGGGAAGGACTTCCTGATGGGGATGCAGATCAGCCAGGGGATCGGCGCGGCGGGGCTGTTCGGCGGCACCATGCTGGGGATCTTCGAGGGAGCGGTGGTGGCGCTGGAGCGGCGCGGCGACCGCGTCTTCCTGGTGCGCCGCCCCACCCGCTTCACCGCGCCTGACGGCTCGCCCGCGCTCTCGGCGGTGGGCACGTCGTTCGGCTCGTCTGTGCTGGAATCGGCCAAGGTGGAATCCGTGCGCGACGACGGCACCGTGCTGGTGAACGTGTACGACTGGATGGTCAGCGACCTTTCCGGCGTGGGCGAGCGGGTGCGCTACGGCCTGGCGAGCCCCGGCGGGCAGGGCACCCCGCCCCCGGTGTCGGTGGACAAGGCGCGCAGCTACCTGGAGTCGGTCAAGGCCTTCCCGGAGAACGTCAACATCCGCGCGAAGCTCACCTTCCGCCCCACCAACCCGTCGAACCTCCCCTCCGTGCCGGACGGGCGCTACGTCCCAGTGTCCATCGCGTACACCTTTGCCGCGCTCCCCGCGCAGCCGATGACGGTGCGCCGGGCGGACGACCGCGTGGGCTACTTCATGACCGTGCGGCGCGACTTCTCGCGCGACGACGACAACTTCTTCGTCCGCAACGTCAACCGCTGGCGCCTGGAGCCGGGCGAGCGCGTGGGCGACCGGGTGCGCCCGGTGAAGCCCATCGTCTTCTACCTGGATCCCAACATCCCGGAGGAGTACCGCCCCGCCCTCAAGGCCGGCGTGGAGGCGTGGAGCTCCGCCTTCGAGGCCGCGGGCTGGCAGGACGCCATCCGCGCCGAGATGCTCCCCGCCGGGGCCGACCCGGAGGACATCCGCTACCCCACGCTGCGCTGGAGCACCTCCGACCAGCCCGGCTACGGCGCCATCGGGCCCTCCATCGTGGACCCGCGCACGGGCGAGATCCTGGACGCGGACATCCTCTTCGAGGCAAGCATGGTGCGCGGCTTCAAGCGCGACTGGCGCACCACCGTGTCGCCAAGCGCCGCGGTGGATGAGATGTTCGCCGAGCGGGGCGCCGCCGCGCTGGGCGAGCACGCGATGCTGGCCAGCGAGCTGGGCGCGCAGGGCTCGCTTCTCCGCGCCATTCTCGCCGGCTCCGGGGAGATCGGGCCCAACGACGCGGTGCCGGCGGAGTACGTGGCGCAGGCGCTGAAGTGGGTGGCGATGCACGAAGTCGGTCACACGCTGGGCCTCCGCCACAACTTCCGCTCCTCGGCGGACACGCCGCTGGAGAAGCTGCAGGACCGCACCTGGGCCGAGACCAACGGCATCTTCAGCTCGGTGATGGAGTACCCGGGGCTCAACCTGTCGCCCCGCGGGCAGCCGCGCGGCTACGTGTACAACCCGGGCGTCGGCTCGTACGACCGCTGGGCGATCACCTACGGCTACACGCCGGACGCGGCCCGCGCGGCGCTGGTGGCGCGCGAGGCGGCGCTCCCCGGCCACGCCTACGGCACGGACGAGGACGCCGGCGGCCCCGGCGCGCTGGACCCCAACGTCAACCCGTACGACCTGAGCGGCGACCCGCTGGCGTGGGGACGCGGACGCGCGCAGCTCATCGCGGACACGTGGACGCGCCTTCCGCAGCACGTCATCACGGACAACGCGCGTTACGCCGACCTGACGGACGCGTTCAACACGCTGCTCTGGCAGTACGGCCGCGCGCTGTCGACGGGGGTGAAGTACATCGGCGGGCAGTACAGCCACCGAGACCACGTGGCGGACCCGCAGGGGCGCGCCCCGTTCGTGGCGGTGCCGCGCGCGCGGCAGCGTGAGGCGCTCACCTTTCTCACCGAGTACGGCTTCGGGCCGGGGGCGTTCGCGGTTCCGCAGGACGTGCTCTCCAAGCTCGGCGCGAACCGCTGGAGCCACTGGGGCGAGCAGACCACCGTCAACGGGCGCATCGACTACCCGTTCCACGAGCAGGTGCTCGGGATTCAGACGGCGCTGCTGAACGGCATCACCTCGCCGATGACCTTTGCCCGCATCCGCGACGCGGAGCGCAAGTTCGGCAGCGCGGCCACGCTCCCCATCCCCGAGCTGATGGACGAGCTGACGCGCGCGGTGTGGGCGGAGGCGTACGTGCCGGGCCGCAACGTCTCCTCCATGCGCCGCGACCTGCAGCGCGCCTACCTGGACCGCATGACCACCATCGTCGTGACGCCGCCGGAGCGTATGCCCGCCGACGCGCGCGCGGTCGCGCGGCTGCGGCTGACGGAGCTGCGCGGCCGCATCACCCGCTCGATCGCGGCGGGCGGCCAGGACGCCTACACCACCGCGCACCTCACCGAGGCCCGCGCCCGCATCGACAAGGCGCTCGGCGCGGGCCTGGAGGCGGAGAAGTAACCACCCGCCTCTAGCTGGGCCAGAAAGGGAGTGGCGCGTCAGGACGAGTGCCACTCCTTTTTCACGTCGGAACAGAAAAAGCATCACACGCAGAGCACAGAGGGAACTACAAGACGCAAAGAACCCCTTCTGCTGTTCTTTCTTTACCCTCTGTGTCTCTGTGTGAGGTCCATTTGAGTAACGCGCCCGATCGCCGTCCGTCACATCACACGGCGAATGGCAAGTTCAGGATTCCGTGGTTGGTGGAGGGCGGCGAGAGGCGCACGCAGCTCCATCTGCTGCAGTGGATGGGCGAGCGCTTCCTGCGAGGCCGCCCGCCGAACCCCAAGCCCGGCGACCTTCCGATGGCGCGCCCGGAGATCGCATCGCCGCGCGCGGACGGGGACGAGATACGAATCACGTGGGTGGGCCACTCGACGTTCCTGATCCAGGCGGGCTCGATCAACATCCTCACCGATCCGCACTGGAGCCTGCGTGCGTCGCCATCGCAGCGGATCGGGCCGGCGCGCTTCGTACCGCCCGCGATCGCGTGGGAGGCGCTGCCGCCCATCGACGCCGTCCTCCTGTCGCACGACCACTACGACCACCTGGACGAGGACACGGTGCGGCGCCTCCACGAGCGGTTCGGGGCGGCGCTGCGCTGGGCGACGCCGCTGAAGTACGCGGAGTGGTTCGCGCGGCTGGGCATCCGCGGGATCACGGAGCTGGACTGGTGGGACGAGGCGGAGCTGCCCGGAGGCGTGCGCGTGACCTGCGCCCCCGCGCAGCACTGGACGCGGCGCACCATGCGCGAGATGAACGACCGCCTCTGGGCCTCCTTCGCCCTGCGCCTGCCGGACGGCCGCGGGATCTACTTCGCGGGAGACAGCGGCTACTTCGGCGGGTACGGCGAGATCGCGCGCCGCGCGGGGCCCTTCGACGTTGTGCTGATGCCGGTGGGTGCCTACGACCCGCGCTGGTTCATGAAGCCGGCGCACATGAACCCCGAAGAGGCGGTGCGTGCCTACCAGGACCTCGGGGGGCGCGGCGCGTTCGTGGGGATGCACTGGGGCACCTTTCGCCTCACCGACGAGGACCCGCTCGAGCCGCCCATCCGCACCCGCGCCGCCTGGACGGCCGCCGGGCTGCCGCAGCCGGATCTGCACCTGCCGCGGCACGGCGAGACGATCCGCCTCGGCCGTGGCTCGCCATGAGCCGCGCCGGCGCTGTCCACGAGCGGTGGATTCGCGTATAATCCGCGGAGCGCCGCACGCAGCGCCGGCCGAGCCGGTGTCCCTTTCAATGGACAGGCTTGTCCCGCGGATGGGCCGCGCGAGATTCAGCGCCGTACGGACCATCCTGACAACGTGTTGCCGGCCCAGGACATAGGATGTGCTTGCGCGGTGGCACGGTGTACGCGGTCCCTCCACACGCCGCGGCGATTCCCCGCGCCGCGCTGGGCACCTCACCCCCAAGACGGAGCGGGCTCATGAGAATCGCGATGTCCCGGCTGGTCATCCCCTCACTCGCGCTCCTGGCCGCGTGCGTGCCCGCGGCCGTGCAGCAGAGCGGCCCGGCGCCGGAGAACGCCCTCACCTGTGCGCAGCAGTCGCTGCAGCGGCTGGGGTTCTCGTCGGTGGAGATGGCAAAGGACGGCAACAGCTTCTACGCCCGGCGCACGGCGGACCGCGCGTGGGTGCACCGGATCGAACACCTGGTAAACGTGAGCACCCGGTCGAACGGAACCACCATGCTTCACGTGCGCGGGGAGCGGGTGTACACCAAGTCCGGCATCGCTCCCGCGAGTCAAGCGCCGGAGAGCTACAGCCACCGCATGGAAGCGGACGACCTGCTGAAGAGCGAGATTTCGCAGGTGATCCGGGAGTGCGGCGACCCCGCACCGCACTCGCCCGCCGCCGCGCTCTAACGCCGGCGAAAGAAGGTTGCTCTGCCCCGGCGGGGTGCGCATCTATGCGACACCCCGCCGCCCTCCTCTCCCACCTCGGGAATCGTATGATCCTCCGCCGGCTCCTGGCCTTCCCCGCCCTCCTCCTTATGCTCGCCACCCCCGCCGCGGCACAGGTGCTCAGCGGCCGCGTGCTGGACGCCGCCGACGGGCAGCCCGTGCCGCAGGCGCGCATCAGCGCCGTCAACGCGGAGGGGCGCACGGTCGCACGCACCACCTCCGCGGAGAACGGCACCTTTTCGATGCAGATCCGCGTGACCGACCCGGTGCGCCTGCGCGCGGAGCGAACGGGCTACAGCCCCACCCTCACGCAGCCGGTGCAGGTGGGGATCCTGGAAACGCTGCAGGTGGACGTGCGCATGGCGGTGCAGGCGCTGTCGGTGGAGCCGCTCACCGTCGTCGGCCGCATCCAGCCGAAGCGGCGTGCATCGCTCGAGCTCTCCGGCTTCTACGACCGCGAGGCCCGGGGGCTCGGGCGATTCCTGCGGCGGGAGGAGATCGAGCGGCACTCCAACGCGGACATCACCCAGGTGCTGGACCGCCTACCCGGCACCACGCGGATCGGCTACAACATCGCCCTGGACCGCTCCTCGATGGCTGGTGCGATCTACCGGAGCCAGAAAGGCGCTGGCGGTGCCTCCCAGTGCTTGCCCCAGGTGTACCTGGACGGGAACCGGATGGCGTACGACCGCAGCGGCCTGGCCGGGATGGCGCTGCCCGAGCACCTGGAGGCGGTGGAGGTGTTCAGCGGCTCGTCGCAGATCCCGCCCCAGTACAGCGGAAGCGACTCGGCGTGCGGCGTGATCCTGCTCTGGACGCGTAAAGAGCCGTAGCGCCCTCGCGACGGCGCGCGCGAAGACAGGTGCCCGGCGCAGCTCGCCGGGCACCTGTCGCTCGCACCCCTCCGTCAGTGCGCCGTCGTCGCGCGCCCGGTGTCGCGCCCTGCCGGCGGCACCCCGCCGGGCGTGGTGGGCGACGGGTTGCTGTCCGCCGGGGTGGTGCTGGTGGTGCCGACCGGCGGGTACGCGTTGGGTACCTGCTGGCCGACGGTGGCGGAGTCCTGGCGCGTCACCGGGTCGGCGCCCGTGGCGGCGTCGGCGTCGTTGTTCTCGGGGTTGTGCTCGCCGGCGTTGTCGCAGGCGGCGAGGGCGAGCAAAGCCGCCAGGGGGAGCGCGGCGAGGATACGGGTGCGGGGCATGTCGCCTCTGCGAACGGGTTTGGGCGGACCTGGGTCGCCCGCCGGTTCAGCATCCACCGTACCACCGCGCCGCCGAAGCCGCACCGAAAGCTTGCGCGTGACCCGCCGCGGGCGAAGATTGCACCCTTCCCCGCCGCACTCCCCGACCGCATCCCCGTCCCCATGCCCAACGATTCGCCGCTCTCCGAGCGCGAGCTCGCCGCGCTCGAAGCGCTCGCCTGCGAGGCCACCCCCGGCCCCTGGGAAGCTCAGACCGTGCTGGACTTCCAGACCGGCGACGCCACCCTGGCCGTCACCCACTCCCCGCGCGATTCCGACGACCTGGTCTTCGTAGTGGAGCGCGAGGCCGAGGTGTCGCCCGCCAACCAGCGCTACATCGCCGCGCTGCATCCGGACGCCACCCTGCGCCTGCTGGGCGAGGTGCGCCGCCTCCGCGGCTTCGAGGAGCAGATCGATTCCATGCGCTCCGTGCTCCGGCACCTGGACGCCTTCCTGGAGCAGCGGGGCCTCGCCCAACAGGCCCGCCGCTTCATCGAGCTCCGCTCCCAGTCCGAGCACCTCCACCCCGTGCCCTCGCCCACCTCAGGCAACGGCAGCCTCACACAGAGCCACAGAGGGAACTGATAAGGGCACAGAGGTTGGGGGTCAGCTAGAGGATGTACCCGGAACCGGCACTCACCAGCTTTCGACTCCCAGCGCCGGCCCGGTGTCGATCTCGCGGTGAAGATTGTCTGTTGTGATTCTCGACAGGTGATCGTCCAACCGAATTTCTCGGTGCGTCAAAGGGGTAACTACGAGACGCCCTGCTCCGACGTGCAGTTAGACGGGGGCGGGCCTGGAGATCAGGCCCGCCCCGTTCGCGTACCGCCAGCCCGCGGAGCTTACATGTCGCGCAGGGCGTCGATGTTGATGACGCGCTCGGCGAGCGTCGTGAGCTGCTCGTCGGTGGCGCCCTCCTCGTCCAGCGTCTGCTGGATTAGGGTGGCGTCCTGCTCGCGGCCCAGCATGCGGGCGTACGTGCGCACGCAGCCGTAGCCGGCGATCTCGTAGTGCTCTACGCGCTGCGCGTTGGCGATCATGGCGGCGTCCAGCACGTCGGAGTCGCCCTTCTCCTTGACGGTGTCGTTGGCTTCCTTGAGGAGCCCCTCCATCCCCTTGCAGTGATGGCCGGACCCCTTCTCGTCCAGGTCGGCGAAGATCGAATCCAGCCGGCGCACGTGCTCCTCCGTCAGCGTCACGTGAGCCTCGAACGCCTGGCGCAGCTCGGGGTGCTTGGCCGCCTCCGCCATCTTGGGGAGCGCCTTCAGGATCTGGTTTTCCGCGCTGTACAGGTCGCGAAGCTGCTCCACGTACAGGTCCCGCAAAGTATTGAGCGCCATGATCTTTCTCCTTGGTCTTGAGCCTCCGTCCTTGGCATCGTGCGCAAGCGGCGGGGCGGCCCGGCTACGCACGCCCCGTGCCCATAGCCGTCGCCCGCAAGGAAAGGCGGGCGGCGGAGCAGCGCCGGACACGGGCGCGATAAATCGCGGCCCCTACGAGAGAGGGGGCAGCGAGGAACGAGCGGGGGTGAGGGCCCGCCTACACCCGCTCCAGCACCGCCCGGTGCCGCGCCGACAGCTCCCCCGGCTCCACCCACCCGCGCGCCATCGCCAGCGCCTCGTCGAGCACGGCGTGGAGGGCGGGGGTGAGGCGGCGCTGCTCGTCTTCCAGGAGCCAGGCCTCCAGCGCCGTCTCCAGCGCGCGGCGGCCCACGAGGCGGGCGCCGGGCTCGTTGCCGGCCTCGCGCAACGCCTCCGCCTTGTCGGCAAGGATGCGCGCCCAGAGCGCCACCTGCTCGGGATTGCGGATGAGCTGCGCGGCGGTGGAGGGGTCCAGCCGCGTGGCGACCCCGGCCGCCGGGCCCAGCAGCGCATCGACCGCGGCGTCGGCGTCGCGGACGGCCGCGGCGGGGTCGCCGTCCTGCCTGCGAAGGCGGATGCGGCGGATCACGTCGAACGCTTCCTCGATCATCCGCAGCAGGAAGTCCTGCCTCACAGGCGACATATCGGCTCCAGGGTGCCGTAAACACGTGAATGGTGTTAAGTTAGATGCGTCCGGCCGATCGGGCCGGCCGTCGCCGCACGCGGAACGCACCGCGGGGGCGACTCTGCGCGGAGTGGCGCCGTTGCGCCGCTCCGCTTCCCGTATTCCGATGGGTTCATGCCTTTCAACAAGCTGCAACTTCACCCGACGCTCCTGAAGGGGATCAAGGAGCTCGGGTTCACGCGCCCCACGCCCATCCAGGAGCAGGCCGTTCCGCCCGCCATGGAAGGGCGCGACGTTCTGGCGTGCGCGATGACCGGGAGCGGCAAGACGGCCGCCTTCCTTCTCCCCATCATCCAGCGACTGATGGACAAGCCCCGCGGCACCACGCGGGCGCTGATCCTTACCCCTACGCGCGAGCTGGCCGCGCAGATCCACCAGCACCTCGAGGAGCTGGCGGTGCACACGCCCGTCACCGGCGCGGCCGTCTTCGGCGGCGTGGGGATGGGGCCGCAGGAGCACGCTTTCCGCAGCGGCGTCGACATCATCATCGCCACCCCCGGTCGGCTGCTGGACCACTTCAGACAGCCGTACGCCAAGCTGAGCGGCCTGGAAGTGCTGGTGCTGGACGAGGCGGACCGCATGCTGGACATGGGCTTCCTCCCCGACATCCGGCGCGTGCTGAAGCACCTGCCCACCAGCCGGCAGACGCTCTTCTTCAGCGCCACCATGCCGGACGCGATCGCGAAGCTCTCCGGCGAGATGCTGAAGCAGCCCGCGCTCATCAACCAGGAGCGCAAGGCGGCGCCGGCGGTGGGGATCACGCAGGCCATCTACCCCGTGCAGGAATCGCTCAAGGCCGAGCTCTTTCTGGAGCTGCTGAAGCGCGACGAGATCGGCAACGTGATCGTCTTCACCCGTACCAAGCACCGGGCCAACCGGCTTGCGGACTTCCTGGAGAAGAACCGCATCCCCAACGCCAAGATCCACGGCAACCGCAGCCAGCCGCAGCGCACCGAGGCGCTGGCCGGCTTCAAGAGCGGGAAGTTCCGCGTGCTGGTGGCCACCGACATCGTGGCCCGCGGCATCGACGTGGAAGCGCTGGAGCACGTGGTGAACTTCGACGTTCCGCACGTGCCGGAAGACTACATCCACCGCGTGGGCCGCACGGCGCGCGCCGAGGCCACGGGCGACGCGTACACCTTTGTGTCGCCCGAGGAAGAGGCGGACCTGCGCGCCATCGAGCGGGCAGTCGGCAAGAAGCTGCCGCGCGTGACGGTGGCGGACTTCGACTACAACCGCAAGCCCACGGAGCGCTTCGAGGTGCCGCTCGCAGAGCGCATCGCCGAGATCCGCGCGCGCAAGTCCGAGGAGCGTGCCCGCGCCAAGGCCAAGGCCGAGCGCAAGGCGCAGAACGAGGCCGCGGGCGGTTCCAGCCGCGGCCCGCGCCGTCCCGCCGAGCCGTCGCGAGACCGTCCCCGCGCCGAGGGCCGCCCCTCCGACGGCGGCCGGCCCCGCAACGACCGCGGCGGCCAGCATCCCCGCTCCGCGGATGGTCGTGGGCAGGGGGGCGGGCGCAGCGGTGGCCGCAGCCGCTCCGGCGGGCGCCCCACCGAGGGTGCCGCCTGACCGCTTTCGAGCGGTGAGCGACAGAAGACTTGATCGCGGGGCTCTCCGGGTGCAAGTTGTACGATTGAAACGTACATCCTGCACCCGGAGGTGCATCGTGAAGAAGGTGAGCGTGTCCGAAGCGCGGGCCAACCTCTTCGACCTGGTAGAGCAGGTCACTGCCGATCCGCAGGAAGAGGTCGTGATCGAGCACCGCAGCCAGAAGGGGCGTGCGGTGCTGGTTGACGCGGGCCATTACGAGTACCTCAAGGCGGCCGCCGCCGGGCTCAGGCAGATCCGGGAGCGCCCTTTCAAGCTGAAGGGGAGCATGCAGCTGACGGTGCCGCCGGATGAGTTCGACGAGTGGTTCGAGGAGAACCGCCGGCGCTCCTCGGCAGCCGCGGACGCGAAGTTCGGCGACCTGTAGCCATGACCTCGCTCGCGGTCACGGATGCGCACGCGCTGATCTGGTACGCGCAGGACCGGCCCAGGAAGCTGGGCGGCGCCGCGCGGCGCATGTTCGAGGCGATGGAAGAAGGATCGGCGCTGATCTACGTTCCCGCTCTCGTGCTGGTGGAGGTCGGCGAGGCGACCGCCGCGGGGCGGCTGGCGCTCCCTTTCGGATTCGAGGAATGGACCGGCCGCCTGCTTTCCTCCGGGCGCTGTTTCGCGGTGGACCTCACGTGGGAGATCATCCGCCGGGCCGAGCGCCTCCGCGCCATCCCCGAGCGCGGCGACCGCCTGATCGCCGCTACGGCCGCACAGCTGGGGCACCCCCTCATCACCCGCGACCCCGCCATCGCCGCCGCTTCCGGCGTGGAGGTCATCTGGTGACACCCTCTTTCCGCGTTCTGGCATGATCCGCTCTTCACTGCTCCTCACGCTCGTGCTGGGCGCCTGCGTCTCGTTCACGCCCATCCCGCGCGAGGGGATGCTGGCGGTGCAGCAGGAGGTGTGGTGGACGCGGATGCGCGCGCTCTGCGGCGGCGCCTTCGAGGGGCGCCTCGTGGAGGGGAACGCCACGGACAGCGCCTTCGTGCGCAACCGTCTAGTGATGCGGGTGGACGACTGCCGCGTGGGGGAGATGGGTATCCGCTTCCACGTGGGCGCCGACCACTCGCGCACCTGGTTCGTGCGCCGCACGGAAGATGGCCTGAACCTGCGGCACCGCCACCTGCACGAGGACGGCACCGAGGGGTCCCCCACCAACTACGGCGGCGACACGCAGGGGCCGGGAACGGCGATCCGCCAGGAGTTCCATGCCGACAGCGCCACCGCGCGCATGCTTCCCGCGGCAGCGCGCAACGTGTGGACGATGGAGGTGATGCCGGGGCGCGCGTTTGGCTACGCGCTCCGCCGCGAGGGGACGGACCGGCGCTTCCGGGTGGAGTTCGACCTGCGCCGCCCCGCGCGCTGAGGAAACTCAGCACGCCGCCCGCGCGTATACCCTTCCCACGCAATCATCTGGGCGCGAACACGCCCGCACCGCGAGCCGAAGAACGAGATGTATGGGATCGCCGGACTGCTGACGGGGCGCACACTCGCCGGCCGCTACCGCATCGACGCGGTGGTCGGTCGCGGCGGCATGGGCGCCGTGTACCGCGCCACCGACGAGCGGCTGGGGCGCGAGGTCGCCGTGAAGGTGATCGGCACGGGCGGCGCCGACCCCGGCGACCACGCCCGCCTGCGCGCGCGCTTCCACCGCGAGGCGCGCGCGGTGGCCTCGCTGCGCCACCCCAACGTGGTGGCCGTGTACGACTTCGGCACGGACGCCGAGGTGGACCTCGACTTCCTGGTGATGGAGCTGCTGCGCGGCGAGGACCTGGCCGCGCGCCTCACCCGCACCGGTGCGCCGCCGCTGGGGGTGGCCGTGTCGATCCTGCGCCAGGCGGCGCGCGGGCTGGCCGCGGGGCACCGCGTGGGCCTGGTGCACCGCGACATCAAGCCGGGCAACCTCTTCCTGGAGGACGGCGACAGCCCGGACGAGCCGCACGTGCGCGTCCTGGACTTCGGCATCGCCAAGCTGGATGCCGACGACGGCTCCATGACGGCGCTCACCGAGTTCGGCCGCGCCCCCTTCTCCCCCGCCTACGCATCGCCCGAGCAGATGTCGGGCGAGGGCGACGTGGGCCCGGCGTCGGACGTGTTCAGCCTCGCCGCCGTCGGCTACCACCTGGCGACGGGGATGCGCCCCTTCACCTCATCCGACCCCGCCCGCGCCGCGGAGGAGGTGACCGCCGCCGTGCGCGCCCTCCCCCAGCGCGCTCCGCAGCTCCCCGGCGACCTGCACGAGGCGCTGGTGCGCGCGCTGTCGCTGTCGCCGCGCGAGCGCTTTCGCGACGCCGCTGCCTTCGCCCAGGCGCTGGGGGTGGCGCCGACCGTCGCCTCGGCGCCACGCCCCGCGACGCCGGTCTCCGCCCCCTCCGAGCCGACGCTGATGTTCGTAGCGGACGAGGAGGACTTCACGCGCCTGCAGAACGAGGCGCCGCGCCCGGCCTCCACCACGGCCCCCGCGCCGCGCGTGCCGCCGCCGGTTCCCGTCCGTCCCGCGCCGCTGCGCGCGACGGCGGTGTCGGTGGAGCCGCCCGCTCCGCCGCCGGTCCGCCCGGCGCCCGCCCACCCGGTGCGTCCGACTGCACCCGTAGCCGGGCCTGCCGCACCCGGCGCTCCGATGCTGGAGGATCGGCGCCAGCCAGGGATGATGCGGCGTTTCCTGCGCGCGCTGTGGGAGTTCTCGGTCACCTCCATCGTGCTGGGGCTCTTTGTGGGCTCCTGGGCGCTCGCCGCCTCCGGCGTGGTGGAGGAGAACCGCGCCCAGTTCCTCGGCGGTGCGGTGGCTACCGTGCTCTTCACCCCCTGGGCCGTGCACCGGCTGACGGGGCGGCGCGGGCGAGCGGGGCTGGGCGTGCTCGGCTCGGCCGCCGCCACGGGCGCCACGGTCCGCTACATCGGCCTCGACGCCGACCCCGCGATCCTCCTCGCCGCCACCTTTGGGCTCCAGGTGGTGACGTGCTTCGCGCTGTCGTGGCTGACGCGGCGGAGCGTGCGTGAGGCGGTGGCGGTGTAGGGGTGGGATAAGCACCGGCGCCGGATCGCCGGGGGATGAATCCCCCGGCTGGAACCACGGGAAGCCCACTGAAGTGGGCTCGTGAAACGCGGAATTGGACCCGGAGCTTGCGGAGGCGGACTTTGTGTGGTTCCAGCGGTGGATTCATCCGCTCCTGGACACGCATCCTGGAACGATGCCTCAGGACAGGTCCGTCGGCGCGAGTCCGCGCAGGCGGGCTTTGTGCTGTTGTTGCCGAACGCGCCGCGGGATAGCACGAACACGCGCCCCGCGCTATGCTGTCCAGTAGCCCGTCAAGCCGTTCCGCGCCCACTCCACCCAGGATGCCCGTGCTCGTCCGCTTCGTTCCCGTCGCGGTGCTCGCGTCCGCGACGCTGCTGCAAGCGCAGCAGCCCGCCCTCACGGGGTACTCGACCGCCGCCGCGCAGCGCCAGCGCGCGGCCGAGGCCGCCGCCCTACGCGTCCCCCAGCCGGACAGGGCGCGCGCCCACTCGCGCATCCTCTCCGCGGAGCCGCACGTGGCGGGGACGCCGGCGCAGGCGCGCACCCGCGACTACGTCATCCAGCAGATGCGCGCCATGGGGCTGGAGACGGAGGTGAGGACGTACAGCGTCTTTCTTCCCCACGCCACCTCGGCGCGGGTGTGGCGCGTGTCGCCGCAGCCGCGAGAGCTGCCCACGGCCGAGCCGCCGGTGCCGGGCGACTCCACCTCCACGGCTTGGCAGTACCCCGCCGCCAACGGCTACAGCGCCGCGGGCGACGTGCAGGGCGAGCTCGTCTACGTCAACTTCGGGCTGATCGAGGACTACGCGCGGCTGGACTCGCTCGGCATCTCGGTGCGCGGCAAGATCGCGGTGGCGCGCTACGGGCGCTCCTTCCGCGGGATCAAGGCGCGCGAGGCGGAGCGGAACGGCGCCATCGCCCTGATCCTGTACAGCGACCCGGAGCAGGACGGGCCCGGCACCGGCCAGCCGTACCCCAACGGCCCCATGCGCCCGGGCGCGGGCATCCAGCGCGGGAGCGTCTTCAACGGCAACGGCGACCCCACCACTCCCAACCGCCCCTCGGTGCGCGGAGTGCGGCGCTCGCCGCCCGTCATGGGCATTCCGCGGCGCGACACCGCGCGTACCGGCCGCATGGTACGCGGGCGCGACGGCCGCATGCGCCCCGATGATCGCGACACCGCGCGCGCGGCGCCAATGGTGATGTCCATCCCCAACATCCCGGTGGTGGCGATCGGCTACGACAACGCGGCGGAGCTGCTGCGCGGCCTCGGCGGGCGCGAGGTGCCGGCGGGGTGGCAGGGCGGGCTTCCCTTCCGCTACCGCATCGGCGCCGGGCCGGTGGTGGCGCGCGTGGCGGTGGAAACGGACGCGCGCACCCCCGCCGCGTACAAGGAGATCTGGAACACCCTGGGGACGATCCGCGGAAGCGAGTTCCCGGACGAGCTGGTGCTGGTGGGCGCCCACCGCGACGGCTGGGGCCCCGGCGCGGCGGACAACGTGAGCGGCACCGTATCCGTGCTGGAGGCCGCGCGCGCCGTGGCCGAGCAGGTGCGCGCCGGCAACCGCCCGCGCCGCACCATCGTCTTCGCCACCTGGGACGCGGAGGAGTGGGGGCTGATCGGCTCCACCGAGTTCGTGGAGCAGGACTCGGCGCGTCTGGTGCGGGGCGCCGCGGCGTACTTCAACATCGACGTCTCCGCGACCGGGCCCAACTTCGGCGGGAGCGCGTCGCCATCGCTGCGCGAGCTGGTGCGCGACGTGGCGCGGACGGTGCCCGACCCGTCCGGCAACGGGAGCATCTACCAGGCGTGGCGGCGCACGGCCGGGCTGGCGGCGGACTCGCTGGAGCCCGCAATGGGTGACCCCGGCGGCGGCTCGGACTTCGCCGGCTTCTACAACCACCTGGGCATTCCGCACGCGGACTGGGGGTTCAGCGGCCGGTACGGCGTCTACCACTCGCAGTACGACTCGTTCAACTGGATGTCGCGCTATGGCGACCCGGACTTCCGCCGCCACACCGCCGCCGCGCAGGTCGGCGCCGCGATGGTGATGCGGATGGCGAACGCGGACGTCCTCCCCTTCGACTACGTGGAGTTCGCCCGCACAATGCGCCGCTACCTCCCGGCGCTGGACAGCTCCTTCCGCGCGCGCGGCTACTCGGCGTTGAACACGGACGCCCTGCGCGGCGCCATCGACCGGATGGAGCGCGCCGCGGTGGGGCTGGCGCGCGCCCGCGACGAGGTGCTGGCCTCGCGCGTGCCGGACCGCCGCACCCTGACGCGCGCCAACTCGTCGATTCGGCGGGTGGAGCGGGCGCTCACACGCAGCCGGGGCCTGAGGTCGCGCCCGTGGTTCCGCTCGCTGATCTACGCGGCGGACGAGAACAACGGCTACGCGAACATGGTCTTCCCCTCCGTGCAGGAGGCCGTGCGCGCCGACGACCGCCGCCTGGCCGAGCAGGAGCTCGCGGATCTGGCCACCCGATTCCTGGGCGCCACCGACGCGCTCCTGAACGCACGCGACATCCTGACCGGCGACGACCGTCGCTGAACTGCCGTTTCACACAGAGCCGCAGAGGGGACAACGAGGGCACAGAGAGACCTGGACGCTGGCGGTCTATCGGCTGATTCGTGAGCGGGGCGCCCCGGCACTCGCCGGACGCCCCGCTGTTCTGGTTAGCTCCTTGCAGCGCACGGCGGCGGATCGGCGCGAACGGCATCAAAAGCGAGGCCGCATGAACAAGGTCAGGATGGAGGACGCGAACAGTGAGACTGCTGCTCGACACTCACACGATCCTCTGGTTCCTGGAGGGCAACCCGCGGCTCAGCCGGACCGCGCGCGATCTGATCGAGGACCTCGCGAACGAACGGCGCTTCAGCGCCGCCGGAGCGTGGGAGATCGCGATAAAGGTGAGTCTCGGGAAGCTGGAGCTGCACGTTCCCTACGAGCAACTCGTACCCGGCCAACTGCTCGCCAACGGGTCGCGCTCCTGCCTCTCCTTCCAGAACACCTCACGGGAGTCCTCGCGCTTCCTTTCCACCATCGCGATCCGTTCGATCGGATGCTCGTGGCGCAGGCGTTCGTGGAGGAAGCAGTTCTCGTCAGCGCCGATCCTGTCCTGGATGCGTACGGCGTGCGCCGCGTCTGGTAGGTGGTAAGACAGTAAGATGTAATGAGCTCTCCCGTTCTTCTTGCTGTTTCCTCTGTGTCTCTGTGTGAGGCTGTTTTACCTACTTCGCACCAGGATGGCGATGAACAAGAGAGCGTCCGATGGGGACTCGATCCTCACGCCCGACGTTGATCCGCGCGCGCAGGCACAGCCCGCTGAGATAGGTGCCGCGCAGCCGGATCTCACGCGCACCGGCGAGGCAATGGCCAGCGGGCGCACCACGCCGTTCGGGATCACCATCCTGGCGGTGCTGGCGGTGGTGTACACGCTCCACCTGGCGCACGGGCTGCTCCTTCCCATCACCTTTGCGCTCCTCCTCAGCTTCCTCTTCAGCCCCGTGGTGCGGGCGCTGGCGAGGCTGCACGTGCGCCCGCCGCTCGGTGCGGGCATCGTCATCCTGACGCTGCTGGGCATGCTGACACTGGGGGCGTACCACCTCTCAGGGCCCGTGCAGAGCTGGGCCACCTCCGCGCCGCAGACGCTGGCCTCCGCGCGCGGCAAGATGAGCAAGCTGCTCAAGCCGATGGAGCGCTTCAGCCGCACCGCCCAGCAGATGGAGAGCGCGACCAGCGGGGTAGACGCGGGAGCGGCTTCGACCGCGCCGCGCGAGGTGGTGGTGCGCGGGCCGAGCCTCATCTCGCGCCTCTTCGGCACCACGCAACGCTTCCTGACCGGCGCGCTGGAGGTGATCATCCTCCTCTACTTCCTCCTGGCGTCGGGCGACCTCTTCCTGCAGAAGCTGGTCAAGGTGCTCCCCTCGCAGGGAGACAAGCGCAAGGCGGTGGAGATCGCGCGCGCCACCGAATCGTCGATCTCCACCTACCTGCTAACCACGGCGGTGGTCAACATCACCGAGGGGATCGCGGTGGGAATCGCGCTGTACCTGCTGGGGATGCCCAACCCGGCGCTGTGGGGGGCGCTGGTGGCGATCTTCGAGTTCATCCCCTACCTGGGCGCCGCGGCGATGACGGTGATCCTGACCATCGCCGCCATCACCACATTCGAGAGCACCGGGCAGGCGCTGCTGGTACCCGCCGCCTTCCTCGTCATCAACCTGATCCAGGGGAACCTGGTGAGCCCCACGCTGCTCGGCCACCGGCTGGCGCTGAACCCGGTGGCGATATTCGTGGGGCTGGCGTTCTGGTACTCGGTGTGGGGTATCCCCGGCGCGTTCCTGGCCGTCCCCATCCTGGCGGCGCTCAAGATCCTCTGCGACCACGTGGAGTCGCTGGCTGCCTTCGGCGAGTTCCTCGGCGGGCGCGACGAAGGGGAGCGGCGCGCGCTGCTCCGCTGAAAACAGCATCACACAGAGGGCACAGAGGGAACCGCAAGAAACAGAGAAACCCTCCTGCTGTTCTTTCGGTGTCCCTCTGTGTCTCTGTGTGAGGTCAGTTGAAGCTCAGGTGGAGCGCAGAAAGCCGGCGAGGAGCTCGTTGGTGCGCTCCGGCACGTCGGACATCACCCAGTGGCTGGAATCGGGGATGCGCTCGATGCGCAGGTCGGGGACCCACTCCTCCAGCCCGTGCGTGTTGCGCTCCGAGAGCGCCTGGTCGCGCATCCCCCAGATCAGCAGCGTGGGGGCGCGCACCGGCACCGGCTCCGGCCGCGGGATGCGCAGGGCGCGGTAGTAGCTCAGCATCGCCGTGAGGGCGCCCGGCCGCGCGGCGGCTTCCTTGTAGCGGCGGATGTCCGCGTCGGTGAAGGCGCCGGGACGCACGGGGTCGTAGCGGAAGATGCGCTCCAGCAGCGCGAAGTCTCTGCGCCGGATCGTCCACTCCGGCACCTGGGGGAGCTGGAAGAACGCCACGTACCACGAGCGGAGGAACTGGTCCGGCTTGCGGATCTCGCGGCGGAAGACGCCCGGGTGCGGCGCGTTGATCACCACCAGCCGGTCGACCACCTCCGGGTGATGCATCGCCACGTGCCACGCGACGATGCCGCCCCAGTCGTGCCCCACCAGGTGCACGCGCTCCGCCCCCAGCGCCCGTACCAGGCCCACCACGTCCGCGGCCAATTGCTGCACGGCGTAGCTGCGGTAGCCGGCGGGCTTGTCGGAAAGGTTGTAGCCGCGCATGTCCGGCGCGACGGCGCGGAACCCCGCCGCCGCCAGCGCCGGAAGCTGGTGCCGCCACGCGTAGCCGAACTCCGGGAAGCCGTGCAGCAGCACGACGGGCGCGCCGGTTCCGGCCTCGATCCAGTGCAGCCGGACGTCGCCCACCTGCGCGTCGCCGTCCGTCCATCCGGCACCGCTTCCCGGCATCGCTCGTCTCCCGTATGCGTGGTGCGCCCCGCCGCCGGAACACCGGCGGCCGGGGCAAGGCACGTCTAGCGGATGGAGCCCTGCAGCTTCTGCGCGTCCGCCAGGTGCTGGGCGACGGCCGGGCGGGCCTTCTCCAACAGCGCCTTCACCTGCGGATCCCGGGCGTTGGGGATCAGCATCGTCTCCAGCGCCTGGAGGGTGGCCTGGTGCGCCTGTACCTGGTGCGCCACGTACGCCGAGTCGAGCTGCCGTCCCGTCATGGCCTCCATCTGCTGGATGGCGGACTGGGCGGCCTGCTTCATCTGCGTGCTCTGCGCGTTGTCCTGCGGCGTCACGCCCTTCCCCTGCAGGAGCTGCGACATCTCCTGCTCCATGCGCGTGTGGTCGTCCACCATCCGCTGCGCGAACTGCTTCACCTGCGCGTTCTCCCCCTTTTGGAGCGCGACGCGGCTGCTCTGGATCTCGCCCTGGTTGGACGCGGACGCGACGGCGGCGATGTTGGCGTCGCTCATCGCCCCCGCGACCGGCGCCTGCGAGCCGGTGCCCGGGGGCGGCGCACCCTGCGGCACCTCGGCGCTGGGGGGCGACACGGCGGCGGTGGCGGTGTCGCCCGCGCCCCCCCGATTGTCGGACGAGCCGCCGCTGCATGCGCCAAGCGCGGCGATGCAGGCGAGCATGGCGATGCTGCGGTACGCGGTCATACGGCCTCCGGTCGGAAAAAAGGACGCCGCGGAGCGGATGATGCGCCCCGCGGCCTGTGTGCCCGCGATCGTTGGCAACTTCGATGCTCGCCGTGCCTCAAGCGCGAGCCGCGGAGTGGCCTTCATACCGCAGGCTGGGGGAGCGGCCCCTCCGCCTCGCCCGCGCGCCGCGGGACCGGCTCGGCGCTCGCCAGGAGCAGCGCGAGCTCGTGGTCCGGCAGCACGTCCCAGCCATCGGGAACCGGCCCAAGACGGCGCTTTTCGACGTCGCACTCAAAGACCAGCCATCCCTGCACCAGCTGGTCCGCGGCCTCGCCGGCCATGCGCATGCGCGCGTCGAAGGTCGGGAATACGTCCCAGACCGTCCACTCGCGATCGTCCTGGAGCAGGTTCCTCATCGGCATGCACGCCTCCGCTCGCAAACGGTATGCGCAACTACGCTCACGGGCACCCGGCGGTCCGCCGCTGCATCAGGGCCGGCGAATACCGGCTGCCGCTTGCTTCGTGACGATCAGGACGACGCCGTGCTCTCCGGCCCGCCCATACTCGACGATTGCTTGAGCGGGCTTCACGACGGTGAGAACGTCGATGTGTTCCGGGCGGATGCCGCGCGCTGCGAGCTCCTCCCCAGACAGCCGCTCACCATTCACGATGAACAGCGGCGGAGGTGTGCCCGGCGGGGGCGGCCCCGGGCAGTTCAGCCGGATGGTGACTCCGGGCCGCGGCTGTGGGGCTGGACCGGCGATCTGGTCGACCGCGCAGCCCTGCAGGAGCAGGGCGATGCCGAGGCCGGGGAGAAGCCGGGAGCTCATCATGGGACGGACCTCTCGATCAGAGGAGCTGCGCGCGGCGGCGTTCTCCGCAGCAGCGTCCAAAGCCCCGCCTCCGCGCACAGCAGGAGCACGGCGATGGCGCCCGTCACCACCCGGATCTTCTCCTGTTGCTCCTCCGTCGGAAACATCTCCAACGAGCCGTTCACGAGGTAGAGCACGTCCATAGCGAGCACCACCCCCACCGCGAGCATCAACAGCCGAATCGCTACTTTCATTGGGGCACCAGGTCTGAGGGTCTCGAAGGGAGGGACGGGACCCTGCCCTACAGCTTCACGGAGACGATCAGGCTCACCTCGCGCGGCATTTCGACCGGCTCGAGCGACCGGGGGCTCACCCGCACCCAGTGTTCACGTTTCAACGAGCCGACGGTGAACCCGATCAGGGCGCCCCCGAGGATGCCGCCCCCGATCAACTCGAGAACGTAGGGCATCTCGTCCGTGTCCTCGCAGAAAGGCTCGTCCGGGCCGTTGCAGTCTGCGTCTTTCCCCGCCTCCCTGGCAACGACCTGCAGGACGCGGTAAAGGGCATACGTACTTACTGCGATTCCGCCGCCAATGAGCGCGCCCCGGACCGTTCCACGGCGCCTTGCTTCACCGGTGGACAAGATTCCACGGCTGATTTCCAGATGAGTGAGAGCGCTGAAGGGGGTCGTTTGCACCGCTCCGTCGCTCTCCCTCCGGGTCGTAATGGATTCGCTGTCGATGCCGACGATGGTGCCCACTGCCGTTCCCCCGCCGCGATTGATCGCGACTCCATCAACGACTATGGGCACCGTCACGCGCACGCGCGTGCCGGGCGCCACCTGGATACGCTGCTGGCAGGGCGCCGCGGATGCGGTGAGAGCTACTGCGAGGAGTCCGGCGAGAGAAAGGCGAAGCATCAGGATTCGGGTTGAGATGGTGGAAAGCGCCGATCGAACTGCGGCTCACGTCCTCACGGACGGTCTGGGGCTGATGAGGAATGCGTAGCGGCACCCGGCGGGCGCAGCACGGGCTCGAGCGTCTTCGGCGCCTCCGCGGGCTTGCGGGGATCCCCGGACGAGCCGGCGCTCATCGGGTAGCAGTCGGGCGGCGACTGCTGATCGGGCCCAACGCTCGTCCAGCAGTACCACGACTTGCGGCGCGCCGCGGCCCGGTAGCCGGTCCCGGTCGACTGCAGGCTCAGAGTGACGTCGCGCTCGGGCCTGTACGGCAGGTTCGCGGCGCTGAGCGGGCGGCCGGCGTCCAGCGTATCCGGAAAGCGGCCGTACCGGGACGAGTGCCGCTGCATGGCGTCGTTGAGCCGGACCAGCTCCTCCGCCGCTTCGCTTCGCGCATCGCCGCACCCGGCCACGAGAAGCGCGGCGAGAACGGGCAGCAGCCAGCGGAGCTTTGGGTGCGAGTTAGGGATCATGCGAAATCCTCCATGGCATTCGTCCGATGACGGGGACGCGCCGGCCGCGGTTGGTTCGTCAGCCTCGTGCGGGCGGCGCGGGCATGGCGGCGTTGAACTGTTCGGACTGCCCTCGCGGGATGCTGAGCGATTCCCAGCGGTCTGCCTGGAAGTGCTTCGCGAGGAAGACGATCTGCCCCACGTGATAGGCGGCATGCGTGAGCTGGCGGTTGATCGCCTGCACGAGCGAGTGCGGTTCGCCGCGGATCTGGATGGTGCGGTCCAGGTCGGCCGGGGTGAGGGACCCCAGCGAGAGGAACGCGGTCGCCCACCCCGCTCCCCAGCGCGCCATCAGCGACTCGCGGGTCTCGGTGGGGGCGATCACGAACTCCGAGTCCCGGTCGCGCCCCGGCTTCTCGCCATCCGCGGTCAGCAGGTCTGTCCAGCGCGAGAGCAGGTTGCCCGCCATGTGCTTGACCACCACGGCCAGGCTGTTCGACTCCGTGTCGATTGTCGCAAAGAACTGCGCGTCAGTCACACGGGCGAGCGACCGGTCCGCGAGCGACTCGTACTTGCGCAGGGTCTCCGCGGAATCGCGAAGGTACTCCGTTCGGATCGCGTCCTCCAACGATCACCTCCAGGCGGAAGAACCAAAAGCAGGTGGAGCACTCGAATGCGCGGCCAACTGTAGGGCCAGGAGCATCGGCGGGGCGAGCAGTGCCGGATGACGTGCGCCATCATGGCTATCCCGCCTCTTCCGACCGTACGTGGATCACCGCGGCGGCGCCTCCGCCAGCACGAATGACCGATGGACGCGGTCAAAGAGGTCCTGGTGCTTCTCCGGGCTGCTGTCCCGCGCAAAGAACACGAGCAAGTACATGATCCCGTCCTTGACCGTAAGGTATGCCTCACCGACCCCCGGCGTGGGGCCCTGCAGGCGGCCCCGCACGTATGCGCCGCGCTGGCCGCCCAGCGTGCTGACCTCCAGCACCCGCCCGTCCGGCTCCAGAGAGTTGAGACTCGAGACCACGCGGGTCATGAGCGCCATCATGATCGAGTCGGAGCCCATGAACCTCTGCGTATAGATCCGCCGCTGGTCCGCTTCGGAGACGGTGCCGGGGTTCTGCTGCAGGGACACCAGGTCGGTGACCGACACCATCATGATCACGTCGTCGCGGCCGACCGTGAGCACGTCGTTGTCAACGGACCTGTTCCAGCCCTGCACCGGCACGTCCACCCGGTACGCGATGGGGGTTCCCTGGAAGGTGACGAGAGGCTGCGCCGCGGCGGCCGGGGCCAGGCCGGACAGCAGCGCGGCGAGTGCGGCGAGCACGTGGATGCGGGGCATGTGCATGGGACTGCGGAGCTGGGGTGGACGAGGTACGGAATGATGGCGGGCACACCGTGGCGGGGCTGCCTCCAATGTAGGCGAAAGCAGTCGATCCGCCACCTCCGCCGCGGCATGCATCGCTGCCCGCGGGCACCCGGTGCGGAGCCGCGGGCGCGCCCGGAAGCACGCACCCCGGCATCGCGCATGCGTCAGGGTGGGACCACGGCGGCTCAGGCTCGCAAGTACTTTATATTCGCAGTTTTGCAGCGGGAAGCTTGCCATGGAAAAGATCTCCCCAGCGGCGTCGGGCCGTACGTATCCATCGGAAGAGCGCCTCGGGCGGCTAGCGGAGCGGGTGCGAGAAGAGTTCCGCGCCTTCGTCTTCGACCCCGGCTTCTCGTGTCTGGGCGCCCGCGCGGCGCTCCGTCACGGCGGCCACCGCATCGGCGCGTTCGGACCGATGGGCACGCCGGAGGCGACGGAACAGCTCGCGCGCGCCCTGGCGGAGTTCGCCCCCGCGGCGGCGGAAGCGGAGTTCTCGACCTTTGTGGCAGCCTTCATGGGGGCGGCACCCGAGGACGAGACCGAGTTCGAGGCGCTTTTGTGGCAGCAGCTCCAGGCGCTGCACGACGCGGACGCCACGCGCGGTTGGGCGCCGTCCGTCAGCGACCGGCCGGAGGACCCTCGTTTCTCCTTCTCGTTCGCCGGGATGGCGTTCTTTGTGGTGGGGCTGCATCCCGCGAGCTCGCGGCTGGCGCGGCGCTTCGGGTGGCCGACGCTGGTCTTCAACCCCCGCGCGCAGTTCGAGCGGCTCCGCGAGGACGGCCGCTACGGCGGGCTGCGCGACCAGATCCGCGCCCGCGAGGTTGCGCTCCAGGGCGACCTCAACCCCAACCTGGCCGAGTTCGGCGAGGCGTCCGAGGCGAGGCAGTACTCCGGGCGCGCCGCCGGACCCGAGTGGCGCTGCCCCTTCCACCGGCACCCATGACCGAGCCCACACCCGACCTCCGGCACCCCATCATGCAGACCATCCGTACCTTGCACCTCCCCCCGCAGACCGGCGCCGGCTTCGAGATCCGCCGGGGAGAGCTTCTCCGCATCATCGATCCCACCGGCGAGCAGGTATCCGACCTGGTGTCGTTCGCCCGCGACGACACGAGCGAGTGGCTGTCGTCGGGGCGCACCATCGACCACGCAAACAACATCTACCTCACCACGGGGCACACGCTGTACTCCAACCGCAGCCGCCCCATGTGGACCATCGTGGAGGACACGGTCGGCCGGCACGACTTCCTGCTGACCCCCTGCTCGCCAGACACCTTTCGCATCATCTACGGCAACACGGACCCGCACCCCAGCTGCTTCGGCAACCTGGTGGAGAACCTGGCCCCGTTCGGAATCGCGCCGGACGCGATCCCCACCACCTTCAACGTGTTCATGAACGTGGCGGTGGGTGAAGACGGCGAGCTGGCGATTCTTCCGCCCCGCTCGCGGGCGGGGGACTACCTGCTGCTGAGGGCGGAGATGGAGATGGTGGTAGGGGTGACCGCGTGCTCGGCCGAGCTCTCCAACAACGGCTCCTTCAAGCCGATCGACGTGGAGGTGCTGCCCAGCGCACCGGCGTGACGGCGGCGCAGCTCGGCCATGGGCGTGGCGGCCCGGCGCAGGACGGAGCCGCGATAGCGGACGCCCCCGTGCAGCACGCGCTCGCCGACCGCCAGCCAGCTGCACACGCCCCGCTCCACGAAGAGCCAACCCGGCGCGAGTAGCGACGAGCTGGCCGGGAAGTAGTCCGCACCGCCCTCCCGCCTGCGCCCCCACTCGGCCACAGCGGCAACGCCCAGCACCGCGCCGGCGGCGGCCTTCCAGCCTCCGCGCCACGCGAGCGCGCCCAGCACGGGGAGCGCGGCGAGCTGCACGGCAAGGCGCGCGGGCCGCGCCCATTCGTCGTAGGCCTGGCGGACCCGCTGGTTGATGAAGTGGCGGGCTTCCGGCGGCTGGCGGAGGACGAAGACGTCCCTCGCGACGTGCTCGCGCCCTCCCGCGGCGAGCACGGTGCGCACCAGCTCCAAGTTCTCGAACATCACCGCGCCGTCGTAGCCGCCGGTGGCCAGCAGCCCGGAGCGGCGCACCGCGAGCGTCCCGGGCCAGTCGCCGTCCATGACCCGGTTGAGCAGGATGCGCCCCGTGTCCCACCGGGCGTGCCAGGGAAGCGGATGGAAGTAGTTCTGCGGGCGGACGACGTGGGCGTCGTCCAGCAGCCGTGCCACGGCTGTCAGCCCCTCCAGATCGTAGCGCACGTCGTCGTCGGCCACGACGATCCTCTCGTGCGTGGCATGGTGCACGCCCGTCAGCACCCCGCCCACCTTCCCCATCGGCGTGGCCTTGTCCGCATCCACCGGAAGGTGCCGGACGAACAATCCCCACTGCGCGGCGTGCGCGGCAAAAACTTCCGCGTCCGACCCATCGACCACCAGCACCTCCGCATGCGCCGAGAGCCACCGCAGGTACGCGGTGAGCCCGCCGCCGTGCAGCGCCGTACCGGAGCGCAGTGGAAGGACGTACGAGATCAGCATGACCGGGAGCGGCGGCAACGCGTGTGCCAGCGAAGCGCGGGTTCAGCGCGCGACGACGCTTGCAGAATATGGCGCGCCCGTGGCAGAAGCGCCGCGAGCCACATCGTCACTCGGCTGTATTGTCAGGGCGGAAGCCGAGGTGAGTGCTCATGGTGAAGCTCGCCACGTTCTGCCGGCGCGGCGCCGTCACGATCGCTCGGTAGCCGTGCGCACGCGCGTACTCGACACCGAGCAGCTTGAGCGCCGTTCCGATCCCCCGTTGCCGGTGCTCCTTGCAGACGCCCGTCCACCCCTGTTCCAGCCGGCCGTCACGGCTGAGTTTCGGGTCCAGCAGCGTGTACCCAATCCAGCGCTCACCGTCGAGGGCGAGGAAGCACGCCTCCGGGTCGAGTTCGAACGAGACCAGCCGGTGCCGCATGACCTCGGGGGTGCGCGGCACGGCCGGATCTCCGGTCTCGCTCCGCGTGGCGTTATCGAGCTCCGTGAAGCGCTCCAGCCAGTCCGCGCACCGTGCTTGGGCGGTGGCGAGGGTGGTGAACGTCACACCGTCCGCATGGAGCCGCGAGAATAGCGGTGCGAACTCGTTGACGTCGACGTCCCGCACCACGAGCTCCAGGACTACCTGATCTGGCAGCAGCATGACCGCCTCCTTGAGAGCACTGCGCGAGACGCTGAGTCACCCGGCTCAATCGTCATCGTCAAACTGGATATCGTCGAACGATCTGAGCGGAATGGTCGCCTGGCCGTCGATCTCGAGCGTACCGGCAGCGCCGCCGGCTTTCAGATGGTCGTGGGCGCGAAGGACGGGGAACGTGAGCCCGGTACGCTTTTCGACCTCAGCAATCGTCGTCTGCACTTCCTTGACGTTGAGGAACGCCTCGAATCCGGGGAGCTCCGTGATGTCTTCCTGGTTGAGGATGAACGCGGTGGCGGACAGCGAGCCATTTTCACGAATCAGCGCACACACCTTCCAGAACTCCATCGGAATGCGGACCGGAGCCGTCATCTCCTCGTTCTGGTACTTGGGGTCGGAACGCTTGAAGATCGGACCGGTGATTACGGTCATCCGCCTTTTGTGCTTTGCGGCGTTCCGTTCCAGCAGGAACTGCTCGATCCCCTGCCACCGGGCCGTCGTCTGGTTGAAGCCAGCGAGCTGCAGGCAGCAGTTGCTGAAGTGAAAGGTATCGGCCAGCGCGTGCAATGCTTCCGCTTCGGTCCCCCACGCCACGTCCAGGTAGCGCGTGAGATGGCCCCGATCGGTGTTCTTGGCCGCGTACAGGTCTTCGCCGCACTGGAAGCGCGGGGCCCTGGGATTGTCGATTCGCGAATCGATACGCCACCGATCGTCCTTGCGCTTCGGCAGCGCGGGCCTGCGCTCGCCGTCGATGTTCGCCGCGCTGTACCAGGCGAAACGGCGATCGGCGTTCATCGCCAGCGAAAAGTGATGGTAGGCCAGGACGTGCTCATCGCCGTCCACCCGGTACTCGGCCGGAACCTCCACCGACTTCTTCTTCATCTCCGCCGACAGCGCCGGAAGCGGCACTTCGATCCCCAGGAAAGCGCGGTCGTAGCCCTTTCGCGTCGACCAGTCGGGATCCACCACCAGCGCTTCGGCAAAGGGAGCCGCGGGTTGGGTGACGGCTCGTGCTGGCTCGGCGGGCGCCGGAGCGGCGGTGGCGGCCACGACCGGAGCCTGTGGCGCACCGAGGGAAACGGTGATGTTCAGCGGAACGGTGAACGAAACGTTGCCTGTGTTGCTCACGGCGGCACCTTCCTGGACGTTGTGCTGTGACGGTGAAGGGGAGCCCGTCGTGCGCGCAAGCTCGATGGGGTTGGGCGGCGCCGTGTTCAACGCAAGATCCAGCAGGCCGCGAGACTCAGGCCGAATACTGGCCGACTTGAGCGCGCTGACGATGGCTGAGACGCGTGCTCCCTCGTTCGCGATCCACTTGATGAGCGCCGGATCGTCCCGGTCCTCGTCCCAGGGGTTCCCGTCCGTCCGGCGGATCACCCCGCCCTCGATGCTGGGAACGCCGGAGTGGTGAAGGGCGATCAGCTCCCACTGGTCGTTGAAGCAGGGCGATCCCGACGAGCCTGGCTCGGTATCCGTCGTGTAGTACAGGAAGTCCGGCTTGCCCGTGGGGATGTCGATCACGTCGTTGTTGCGAAGGGCGATCTGCTTCAGGCCGCCCCGCGGATGCTGGATGATGTTGAGCGGATCGCCCTTTTCAGCCTTGCCAAGAGTAGGGATGAGCTGAATCCACGGATAGCGCGAGATCGGCTGGCCCTTGGTCGACGCTTCGGCGACCGCGACGATCGTGAAATCGAGCGCCTTGTCGGTCACGAAGAAAGCGGCGGGGTCCAGGCGGAACGGCTGCACCGGAAGCAGGTCTCCCGAACCGTTCTCCTGGTAGTCGAACTGGGCCTCGGCGGCCAGCGCGTCCTCGGCTGAGCGCAGCACGTGGTTGTTGGTCATCAGCAGACGCGGCCCCACCAGCACCCCCGTACCCGCGGCGGACCCGATCCGGATGCGGCAGATGGCGCGCGCGACCGCGATCGCGAGCTCCAGGTAGTTGATGTCGCGCATGTCGTTGGAGCCGAGGATGCGCTCCTGGGCCAGACTCGCGAGCGTCTCTTCGGCGCTGCGTACCGCACCGTTCGACTCCGCCTCGGTGACGGTCGCCCGCGCCCGCTCGTGGGTGAGCGACGCCTTGAGGTACTTCTTCCGGTTGTCGGTCTCCACCACGATATCGTCCTGCAGGACGCCTTCCGGGAGCGCATGCTCCTTGTAGCGGATGCCGGCGCTGTGGGCCTGCTGCACGTCGAACTTGCGGCCGCCTGGATATTCGCTCGCCATGGGATGCACCGGTGGAAGGATGGACACGCGTGACTGACATTTATCGCCGCCCAACGGACGGAACGCACACTTTATGGATGGTCAGAGATCCGGCGATTCGCGCTGCACACCAAGCCTCGAGTCGCATTCGCACGCAGGTCCCCTTTGCGCCAGCAGATTCGGCGCGTGACGACTCGACGCACGTCACTGCTTCATCTCACACATGGGTGAGCCGTGTTCGTCGATGGTGACGATAGGGCGGCAGTTCGCGTGCTCGGGATCGGGCTTCAGCTCCTGTGCCTCGCGGCAGAAGATCGCATCGTTGACGTACTCGCGGATTCGCACGAGCAGATACTCACTCGTCTCCCGGTCGAATCGGTCCCAGAAGTAGGCGGCGAGCTGCGCACCCTGCTTTGTGCCGGCCTGGTCCCAGTCGCTCCCCCTACGCTTCGCATCCTCCAGGTGCAGGGAGCCACGAACCGCATGCAGATCCGTGAGCAATTTGCTGAACCGGGCGACAAACTCGGCTTTTGTCATTGATCTCTCTGCTGGGTGAGCGCGAGAGCGCCTCGCACTCTGCTGCTTCAGGCAGGGCGGCCGAACGACGATGGGTGCTTCGCTCGGCGCCACGCCAGAACGACCCCCGCGAATACGAGCGAAGGCAACCAGACCCAGACGAACTCGCTCCGCAGCACCGCCAGCCCGCGTACGGTAAAGAAGCGGCTGATGCTAAGCGGCGAGACCTCAATGGGGCGCCACGGAAAGAAGTAGCGGCTGTTCTCCAGGGGCGCGAAGAAGGCCACCCCCAACCCGCCCGTGGTCAGCGCATCGAGAAAGGCATGAGAGGCAGTCGCGAGGAAGAAGAAGAGCCACAGCCTCCCTCGCTGGCGCTCGCGCGGGAAGAACAGCGCCACGACGACGGCCGCAAGCAGCGCCGCAAAGAACAACGAGTGCGACAGGCCGCGGTGCCCGAGCACGTGCTCGTACGGAATGCCGAACCGAAAGGCGATCACGTCCAGGTCTGGCAGTACGGCGCACGCCGCCCCCAGGATCCAGAAGCGGGCGGGCACGGCCGGGCGCCAGAATGCGGTTCCCAGCGCGAGCGCGGCGGCGGCGTGCGAGAATGCGGAGGCCATTCGGGGATGTTGATGGCGTGCAACGTGGTCGTGCTGGCCGCCGGCAATCGCAGTGCACGCGTCAGCAGAAGAATCGATCCCGCGTGTTACGCGATTCTACGCAGCGGAACGAGACCGTTCCTTGATGATGCCGGCCAGAGCCCTGAGGGCTTGGTTGACAGCCGCGGCGTCAGGGAAGATCTCGGCTACATCAGGGTCCAAAGGAACGAGGTTGGTGCCCTGCGCGCAACGTTCAGCGTACTTTCCACGCACCCCCTGGCTCAGTTGCTCAGGGGTGAACTCGTACTCTTCGCGCAGCTCGTCAGCGTCCGATTTCGCGTTCATACGTCCTCCGCTCGCTTGTGGTCATCGGCCGTGGGCTGATCAGCCGCACGGAATCGCCGCGCTCGGTGAGTGATGCAAGGATGAGGCGGCCATACCTCGACTGGCCAGGAGCAGGAGCCGTTACTCAGCTCGCGAGGTATCTGGATCGAGCAGGGTGATCGAAAGTGGGTCAGTTAAGAACCTGCGATTCCACCGCAGCGACAGCCGCCTCGCTACCCGCCCGGTTGCGGGAGGCTGGCCGGCCCTCCAACACTCGGCGGTTTGTTCGCCTGCACCGGCGGGACTTTGACGTAGAAGCCGAGGAACGCGGCGGGGACGCGCCTGTGCGGAAGCTCGAAGCCGCACTGGACGAACACGACCGAGTCGAGCGACGGCAGGATGCAGCGCAGCGGGAATATCGCTCTCTCACCCGGCTCGACCTGAAAAAGCCCCTTCAGCGTCGACTGCGTTGGATTCATCACCCTCTCGGCCAGGCAGTTCTCTAGGTCGGCCTTCACCTGTACCCCGTCGCGGACCGCCGGCAGCAGCCTGATGGTTACCTTGGAGAGAAACAGTGGGCGTTGCCCGGTGTTGGTGATCGTGTAATCCGCCGTGAACACCACATCGCCATCAGGAAGCTCGAAGTGCTTGCATTCGAGATCGGATCTCCACCGATGGCCGAACAGGTTGAACAGGTGGAACTTCACCATCGCCGCAACAGCCCCCGCCAGAACGGCTACGTTCACGAACACACCGGACACCGTATCCAACTCTTCCCATGATGCGCCACGGTTGCCGACCAGCCATGCGCCAAGAGTTGCCGCTACAAAGAGGAGCGTCAGCAGCACGATGTGATTGGACTTCACGGAGCCTCCGTGGTGCGCGGGGATGAGCCGGGCTAGCGGGGTGCGCGCGACAGCAAGAGAACCGACCTGGCGTCCTCCAGACGCATCCGGGTTCCCTCCAGGTAGTAGCGGCCGTCGAACAGCACGCGCCCCGGATTCCAGTACGACTTACGGATGCGCAGGTGCCCCTTCTTCGCATCGACGTCGAACCTCGCTTCCCGAAAACCGTTCGGGGTCCGCAGCACCGCTCTGTACGCGAACTCCGGCTCGAAGTAGATCGTAGCAGCCGAGTCCAGCACCGTGGCTGACGCCGGACGGCCCTTCGCCACAACGGACTCGACGCGCCACCTTCCGTCAATCGGCGTCGGGCGAGTCTTTCCGTAGAACTTGGCCCAGTACGCGAGCAGGACCGCGGCACCGAGAACCATCGTCCGCGCGCCGTATCGCATCCAGACACGGGAGCGACGTTCCACGCTCAGCTGAGATGTCTCGGCAGGCAGAACGAGCGCTGCCATGAGTGGCCCCCAGTGCACCGATAGTATGTAGCCCACCATGCCAAAGAGGATGAGCGCCATCAGCAGCGCTTCGCCGATCGAGTAGAAGATGTCGATCAGGACGATGTTGCCGAGCATCCCGAACAGCAGCAGCGCCCCCAGCGGTGTGGTGCGCCGGTAGAGTAGGAGCGCGGCACCAGCGATCTCCGCCGCGGCGATGAAGAGCCGGTATGTATCCGAGTAGCCGAAGAAACCCCAGACCAGCGCGATCCCCGACAGATCGCCGAACGGCGTGTCCAGCTCGTGGAGAAGGCTGACGAACTGCGACCGGAACACCTTTGCGAAGCCGTAGCCGAACATCCAGAACGCCACGAAGTATCGGCAGAATCTGTACGCAAACGACATTTCGGCGGTGGATCGTTGCATGTCAACCAATGGTAAGGGCAAGGGGGAGCGGACTTCCTTGGCGGCGCAAAGGTCGGCGCGGTGAGCATCCGCGCAGGCGGCAGCTTTATGCGTGGACTGCGTTGATATCATCACCCCTTCGGCCAAGGAGCGTGACCCTCAGCGCATCAGCCAATCATCCGCGGCAAATGGGCTGTCCTGCCGCCCCCCGGTTACAAGATTCGGTTCCAGCATCTGAAAAATCCCCAACAGCGAATTCTGGCGCTGCATCCCGGGCCTCCCATGCACCACGTCGTATTCCACATGTATGGGGATGTGCGGCATCAGCTGACGTTCGCGCATGACAAGGCTCGAGCACGAATCGAGGTTTGGGTGGTGACAGGGGCTGTGCTTCAGCACCAGGTGCATTCGCTGGGGCAAGCGCCCGAAGCTTTCGAGGAAGATCACCCACAACTCTTCCATCACGCCCTTCTCAAAGAAGATGTGCTCCGCGTGATTGTAGTTCGCGACCTGCCCCGGTCCGCGCGGCTGGGACCAGAGCGTAGCCACGTGCACGCCGTCGTACCCCACCACCATCCAGATGTCGTTGATTCCCTGTCTTCGCTCGGCCCGAGCGGCGGCGACGGCGTCGTCCATTTGACGCGGATTGTCGTCGAGCGACTGGAGATCTTCCGGCTCATAAATAAGCGGCTCGATCCCGCCGTCGTATGCTTCCCGGTATGCTGCGGTGGTATGGATGCTCGGCATGAACGGCCTCCCCGCGAGGTGGGTTGGAGTTGGGGTAGTGCTGCTCCGGCGTACGAGCCAATCATCGAGCGGATACCCTGGATACGGTTCGCGATCCAATAAACGTCCCCTTCCAGATAACGCCCGACGCCACCTTGCTCCAAACAGAATGTTGGCGAGTTCGCTGAATCATGGCGCGGAGACACAGGCGGCCAGCGAAACGGGACACGAGGCACGGAGACCCAGCTCCGTAACTCGTGTCCTTGCTCAAAACGCCTCCCCCGCGTGTCGACACCTCCGCGTGAGACCGCGGTTCGAGCCTGTGGCCTACCGCGCCGCCAGCAGCTCCTCGCGCTCCTTCTTGGTGGCCTCCACCAGCTTGGGCACCTCGTGCGCGGGGACTTCCTCGTAGGCGTGGAAGGCGCGGGTGTGGGTGGCGCGGCCCTGGGTGAGGGAGCGCAGGGCGGTGGAGTACTTGTACAGCTCGGCCTGGGGGACGATCGCGCGAAGGCGCTGGGCGCGGCCCGCCGGCTCGATCCCCAGGATGTGGCCGCGGCGCTGGTTCAGGTCGCCGATGACGTCGCCCAGGAACTCGTCGGGGGTGATGACCTCGACGGCCATCACCGGCTCCAGGATCACGGGCTCCGCGCGCGATGCGGCCTCCTGGAAGGCGAGGGAGCCGGCCACCTTGAACGCCGCCTCCGACGAATCGACCGTGTGGTAGCTGCCGAAGAAGACCTCGGCCTCGAAGTCGACCACAGGGAAGCCGGCGAGGACGCCGCGTACGGCTGCCTCCTGCACACCCTTGTCCACCGCGGGGATGTACTTGCCGGGGATGACGCCGCCCACCACCGCGTCGGTGAAGCGGTAGCCGTCGCCGCGGCTGAGCGGCTTGATGCGCACGTGCGCGTCGCCGAACTGGCCGCGCCCTCCCGTCTGCTTCTTGTGCCGCCCGTGGCCCTCCGAGACCGCTCGTATCGTTTCGCGGTAGGGGATGCGGGGGGCGCGGACGATGACGCTGACTCCCGTCTTCCGCTTCAGCCGCTCCAGCTGCACCTCAAGGTGGAGCTCGCCCAGGCCGCGGGCGATGGTCTGCCCCAGCTCAGGGTTGTACTCGGCGGAGAAGCAGGGATCTTCCTCGTGCAGCTTGTGCAGGCCGACGGAGAGCTTGTCCTCGTCGCCCCGGGTGGCGCTCTCCACGGCGATGGCGATGTCCGGCTCGGGGAAGCGAACCCCTTCCAGGATCAGGGGATGCGCGGGGGCGGAGAGGGTGTCGTTGGTGTGCGTGTCGCGCAGCTTGGCGACGACGCCGATGTCGCCGGCGCGCAGCTCGTCCACCTCCAAGCGGTCGCGCCCCTGCGGCACGGAAAGGTGCGACAGCTTCTCCAGCTTGTCGCGCGTCGCGTTCCCCACCTCGTCGCCGTTCCTCACCGAACCGCCGAAGACGCGGAAGAAGGAGAGCTCGCCCACGTGCGGCTCGCTGGTCGTTTTGAAGACCAGGGCGCAGAAGGGGTCCGAGTTCAGGCCGCGCAGCTCCACCGTCGTCCCGCCGCGCCCCTCGGCGATCTCGGCCGGGCGCTCCTGCGGCGAGGGGAGGAGCTCCACCACCTTGGTGAGGAGCGCGCGGATGCCGTACGTGAGCGTGGGCGCGCCGCAGAAGAGCGGGTACAGCTCGCCGCGCAGCATCGCCTGCTTGAGGGCGTGGATCGCCTCGTCGCGGGTGATGGTGTCGCCTTCCAGGTAGTGCTCCAGCAGCGTGTCGTCGGTGGCCGCGATGGTCTCGATCAGCTCGGCGTAGTAGCGGTCGACCGTGGCCTGCAGCTCGGCGGGGATGTCGCCCTCCTCGTACTCGCCGGTCTGCGTGCCCGGCGTGTAGAAGTGCGCACGGTCCGAGAAGAGGTTGACGATGCCGCGGAAGCTCTCGCCGCTGCCGATGGGCACCTCCACGGGGATCGCCTTGGGCGTGAGGTGCTCGCGCACGTCCTGGTACACCCGCTCGAAGTCCGCATTGGCGCGGTCCATCATCGACACGAAGAGGATGGCGGGGAGCTCGCGCTCGGCGATCATCTCCCACGCGCGCTCGGTGCCCACCTCCACGCCGCCGGGGGCGGAGAGGACGACGAGGGCGCCATCGGCCACGCGCACGCCGGCGCGCGCCTCGCCAAGGAAATCCAGGTAGCCCGGGGTGTCGATGAAGTTGACCTTGGCGTCCAGCCAGGTGGCGTGGGCCACCGACGTGTTCATGGAGCAGCCGTGGGCGATCTCTTCGGGGGTGAACATGGTGAGCGCCGTGCCGTCGGCGGCGGAGCCGTGGCGGCGGGTGGCGCCGGATGCGTGGCAGCAGGCATCGATCAGCGTCGTCTTCCCCGCCCCGCCGTGGCCGACCACCACCACGTTGCGGATGCGGTCCGTTGTGAATGAGGGGGCTGACGCCATACGCACCTCCGGGCAGGGGTGGAGGGAACCCGGCGCGGGACGCCGGGCGGAGGGGAAGTGCGTGTGGCGCGGGTGGATGGGCACGGCACGTCGATTCCGCACGTACGCGCTTCCGGCAACCGAAATTTCGCGATGCAAGAAGTGTACGGCCATGCTAGCTTGTGCCGCTCACCTTACCGCTCCCCGATCGGTGTGGTTATGGACCCCGACTGGCTTCGATGGGCGCGCCGCATCCACGCGCTGGCGCAGAACGGCTCCGCGTACACCGAGGGCGTCTTCGACCGCGAGCGCTACGCCGAGCTGAAGACGATCGCCGCCGCGATGATGGCCGCGTACGGCGACACGACGCCGGAGCACGTGCTGGGTTTGTGGGCGATGGAGGAAGGATACGCGACGCCCAAGGTGGACGTGCGCGCCGCCGTCTTCCGCGGCGGCGAGATCCTGCTGGTGAGGGAGCGCTCGGACGGCCGCTGGGCGCTCCCCGGGGGGTGGGCGGACGTGGGGGACAAGCCGGCGCAGTGCGTGGAGCGCGAGGTGCTGGAAGAGGCGGGGCTCACCGTGCGCGCCACGCACCTGGTGGCGCTGCACGACGGCAGCCGCAACGGGCACCCGCCGCGGCCCTACCACGTCTACAAACTGCTCTTCCTGTGCGAGCTGGTGGGCGGCGTGGCCACCACCAGCATCGAAACGGACGAGGTCGCCTTCTTCCCCGAAGACGCCCTCCCGCCGCTCTCGTTGGGACGCATCAACGAGCCGCAGATCGCGCTCTGCTTCCAGCACATGCGCGACCCCACGATCCCGACCGAGTTCGACTGAACTGCTGGCCTCACACAGAGGCACAGAGCCACAGAGAGAACTGCAGGAGGTTTTCTCTGTGGCTTTCAGTTCTCTCTGTGTTCTCTGTGTGAGGCTGTTTATCCTTCGCGGCGCTTGCCTGTGGTGAGCGCTTCCACCACCTCATCCGGCCCCGGGTTGCCCGCGATGGCGAAAGCGACGCCCTCCACCGGGATCGCGTCGGGGAGCCGGGTGCCGGGGACGAGCTCGCCGCTGAGGGTGAGGAGCCCGTCGTGGTCGGTGCCCAGCTCCAGCTCGTCCGCGGAGCCGAGCATCCCCTCGGACACTTCGCCGCGCAGCTTGCCGCGCTTGATCTTGGTGCCGTTCGGAAGGGTGACGCCGCTGCGCACGAGGGGGTAGTACGCCCCCGCCTGCACGTTCGCGGCGCCGGTCACGATCTGGAGCCGCTGCTCGGTGCCATCGTTCACCGAGCACACCTTGAGGCGGTCCGCGTTGGGATGCTGCGTCACGGACTCGACGTGCGCCACCACGATCGGGCGCAGCAGCTCCGCCAGCGGTACGATGCGCTCGACCTCGAATCCAAGTTCGCGGAGGCGCGCGGCCACCTCGTCGGCGCTCTCGGGAAGGGTCGGGACGCGGGAGCGAAGGTAGAGCAGGCTCAGGTTCACGGCAGACTCCATGGAGGTTCGGGACGCTCGATCGGCCCGAAGCTACCACCCGCCGCCCCGCGAGTCTACTGACACAAAGGCACAGAGAACTCCTCTCTCTGTTCTTGCCGTATGCCTCTGTGTCTCTGTGTGAGCCTCGCTGTTGCCGTTCGTCAGCCCTGCACCGGCGCCGTGCTCTGGATCGCCTCGTCCAGATCCGGATAATCCGGATCGGCAAGCTCCGTGAACACGGGATTCGACAGGTAGCGCTCGCCGAAGTCGCACACGATGGATACGATCAGCTTCCCCTCGTTCTCCGGCCGCGCCGCGATCTGGAGCGCCGCCCACGTGATGGAGCCGGACGAGATCCCCGCGAAGATCGCCTCCTCCCGCGCCAGCCGGCGGGCCGTGGCGATGGCGTCGTCGTTGGTGACGCGCACCACCTCGTCGTAGATGGAGGTGTCCAGGTTCCCGGGAATGAAGCCCGGCCCGATCCCCTGCTGCTTGTGCGGCGACGGCTCCCCGCCGGATAGTACCGGGCTCTCCGCCGGCTCCACCGCCACGATGCGGATCTCCGGCTTGCGCTCGCGCAGGTACCGCCCCGCGCCCGTGATCGTACCGCCCGTGCCGATCCCGCTGACGAAGACGTCCACCTCGCCCGCCGTGTCCTCCCAGATCTCCGGGCCGGTGGTGCGGTAGTGGATCGCCGGATTGGCGGGGTTGTCGAACTGCCGCGGCATCCACGCGCTCTCACCCAGCCGCGCGGCGATCTCCTCCGCGCGCGCGATGGCGCCCTTGATCCCCTTGGGCCCTTCCGTGAGCACCACCCGCGCGCCGAGGGCGCGCAGCATGTTGCGCCGCTCCACCGTCATCGTCTCCGGCATCACGAAGATGCAGCGGTAGCCGAGCGCGGCGGCCACGTACGCCAGTCCGATCCCCGTGTTGCCGCTGGTCGGCTCCACCAGCACCATCCCGGGCCGCAGCCGGCCGGCGTCGATGGCGTCGCGCACCATCGCGTAGCCGATCCGGTCCTTGACCGAGTTGAAGGGGTTGAACCCCTCGTGCTTCACCACCACGCGGCCGGGGAGGCCCTGCCCCAGCCGGTTGAGCTGGATCAACGGCGTATCGCCCACCGTCTCCGTCACGTTCGTATAGATGCGTCCGCGCGCCATCGGCGGCTCCTCTGCTCGGGTCGGGGGAGGCGGAAGGTGCCTCCCAGCTCAGTGCCGATTTCGAAGATTCCGCCGCACTTCGACATACGCAAGGGGCGGCGGATTCAAACCATTGGGCCGCTCAGGGTGTCGAACGTTCGACAGGCAGCGGGAAGGAACCCGCGCCGCGCCGCCCTACTGGAGAACCGCCATGTGCCCCCGTACCCTTTTCGCCGCCGCACCCGTCCTCGCCCTCTTGCTCTCCACCGGCGCCGCGGCGCAGGATTCGTCCAGCGACTGGCTGCGGCGCTGCCGCGAAGACCGCAACTGGGGCCCGCACGGCAGCGAGCGCCACTGCGCGCTGCGCGAGTCGCGACTCACCGCCCGCCCCCGTCTCTCCGTAGACGGAGGCGACAACGGCGGGGTGACGGTGACGGGGTGGAACGAAGGCGGCATCCTGGTGCGCGCCCGCGTGCAGGCCAACGCCCGCTCGCGCGAGGAGGCGCGCGAGATCGCGCAGCAGGTGCGCGTGACGACCGAAGGCGGCGAGGTGCGCGCCACCGGGCCCGAAAGGCGCGAGGGGCGCTCCTGGTCGGTCAGCTACGAGGTCTTTGTCCCGCGTCGCACGGGGCTCGACCTGGAGACCACCAACGGCGGGATCGGCGTGGAGCGCGTCTCGGGCGAGATGCGGCTCCAGGCGCGCAACGGCCCCGTTTCGCTGCGCGGCGTGGGCGGCAACGTGCACGCCCGCACCGCGAACGGACCCCTGCGCGTGGTGCTGGAAGGGGACCGCTGGGCCGGCCAGGGGCTGGATGCCGAGACGCGCAACGGCCCCGTCACGCTGGAGGTGCCCGACGGCTACTCCGCCAGCCTGGAGACGGGCACGGTGAACGGGCCCATGAACTTCGACATCCCCGTGCGCGTCCAGGGCCGCATCACGCGCCGCATACAGACGGAGCTCGGCCGCGGCGGCGCCCCGATCCGCGTCGTCACCACCAACGGGCCGGTGACCGTCCGCGGCACCTGATCCGCTCTGGCTGGCAACTGCATCTCACGCGGAGGCGCGGAGACGCGGAGGCGGATCAGAGTCTCGCACGGTCATGTGAGGTTCGCGGAGAGTTCGAATATGAGATAAAGGGCCGCGACTTCAGTGTCGCGGCCCTAACCATTGGCGCCAGTTGGCACGTGTTGGACACTCAGCGCTGGCCGGAACGGGCTGGTAGATCCCGCACGTCCTCCGTGATGTGTCGGCACCGCACCGAACGCGACGATGGTGGAACCGACCGGCTCTCGCGCGGAGACAGCGGGGCGAGAAACCCCGCGCCTCCGCTTAATTACCCGAGCCGAGGTAGCCGCTGCACATAGCCAGGCTGCCAGGATTCTGGGGCGCGGATACGCTGAAGTAGCTCACAAAGCCAACTCTCGCGCTGAGGTTGAAGGGACGTTCCACTCTGGATCGCCGTCCTCCACAACCTAACTGTATCCGCCTTTTTCGGACAGTACCTTAAAAGAACGCCCCTCTTGCGCCTACTGGAGCACTGCTTGATCGCATGGACCGGGAGCGCCATCATTCCAGCCGGAGCCGACCCCCTAACGCGCGGAAGCGGTGAAGCCATGGCACGGTGCTGGTTGATGAAGAGCGAGCCGTCGGTCTATTCGATCGACCACCTGGAGCGCGACGGGCAGACATCCTGGGAGGGTGTGAGGAACTTCCAGGCGCGCAACTTCATCCGCGACGACATGCGGGTGGGCGACCGCGTACTGTTCTACCACAGCAACGCGAGCCCGGCCGGCGTGGCGGGGCTCGCGCGCATCGCCCGCCCCGCCTACCCCGATCCCGCCGCCCGCGCCCCGAAGAGCGACTACTTCGACCCCCGCGCCAGCGACGAGGATCCCCGCTGGTTCATGGTGGACGTGGCGTTCGAGGAGCACTTCCCCGCCCTCGTTTCCCTGGACACGCTCCGCCAGACGCCGGGTCTCGAAAAGATGCTCGTCATCAACCGCAGCCGCCTCTCCGTCCAGCCGGTCACGGAGGAGGAGTTCGAGATCGTCGTGAGGCTCGGGCGGGGGAGTGCGTGAGTGCGGAAGGGCAGGCATCGGCGCGGCGGCCTCGCCCGGGGATGAATCCCCCGGCTGGAACTACGGGAAGCCGGCTGCTGCAGCATACCTGCTAGCGGAGTGACTTTAGGGGTGCCGAAAGTGCCGTTCCGCTCACAATTGGGACTTCCGCACTGACGCACTCATGCACTTCCGTTCACGCCGCGTTCGCCAGCGCCTCCGGCTCCGCGTCGTACGTCGTGCCGGTGGCGCTCTGGATGGCGTCGACGACGGCCTTCGCGATCCGCGGCTCTTCCTTGATCGCCGCCCAGTTCTCCCGGACGAACTCCTTGAGGTTCCGTACGCGGCGGTTGATGCGGATCTCCGCGTCGTCGGGCACCTGGGGACCTACGCGGCGCACGTACTGGAGCATCGCGTCGTGGCGCGTACCGTCGCCCGCGGGTTCCGGCTCAATGGCGGCCACCACCGCGGCGGCAGCGGGTTCCGTGGGCGCTTCCGCGGCGGGGCGCTTCGGCTGCGGCTCCGGGAGCGCCCATTTGGGGAGCTTCGGCGGGTCCCAGCGAAACGGCTTCCCGTCCTTGGTTTTCCCGCGCAGGCTCCCGGTGTCGCTCACCTGCGCAAAGGTCTCGTCCAGCCCGTACAGATAGCGCCCGATCCCCCACTGCACTGCCGAGCGCTTCATGGCGCCGGAGAGGCCACCCTTCACCCCTTCGATGTCGGTGTTCTCGGCGCCGTCCCACTTGGTCACCCACTCCTCGCCCACCCGCACCGAAAGCCCGCACATCACGCCCCCGTCAGGCCCGGGGCGGAACTCGTTCTTCCAATTGCCGGGCCCCACCACCTCGTCCAGGCGGCTCTGGATGGCGCGGTTGGTGACGTACGGAACGCAGATGGCCCAAACGCGGCCGTTCTTCTCGCCCGCCTGCTGCAGGCGCCACTCGATCTCTTCCGCCGGGAAGCGGTCCTGGAGCGACCTGAAGTTGATCTCCGCCATCGTTTCATCCCTCCGTGATTGGGTCCCGCGGTGCAGAACCTTATACGGTTAATCTTCGGTTTTGTTCCCCTCGCGTCAAGAGTTTTGATGCCCCGGCACCCCGGATGCAGAGCAGGTGGCGGCAGGGGAGCGGCTCCACCACCGAAGCGAGGGACGAGATGGCGAAAGTGGACGAGGTGCGGATCTCCGGCGTGCGGATCTCGAGCCCGGACGACGTGATGTACGCGGAGCAGGGGATCACCAAGCGCGAGCTGGCCGAGTACTACGTGGCGGTGGCCGGCAGCATTCTCCCCTTCCTGCGCGGACGGCCGCTGACGCTGGTCCGCTGCCCCGACGGCGAGGGGGGCGCCTGCTTCTACCAGCGCCACGCCTCCGGCCACGTCTCCCCCGAGCTGCGCCAGGTGGAGGTGGAGAAGCCGGACGGCGGCGTCTCCATGCACCTCGCGACGGAGTCGCTGAAGGCGATTCTGTCGATGGTGCAGATGCGCGTGCTGGAGCTGCACACCTGGAACGCGCGGCGCGACCGGCTGGACCGCCCGGACCGCATGGTCCTGGACCTGGATCCGGGGCCGGGGGTGCCGTGGTCTGGCGTGGTGGGCGCCGCGTTCTCCTTTCGCGACCGGCTGGAGGAGCTGGGGCTGCGCTCCTTCGTGAAGACGACCGGCGGCAAGGGGGTGCACGTCGTGGTCCCGCTCGCGCGCCGCCACAGCTGGGAACAGGTGCGCGAGTTCAGCCGCGCCCTGGCAACGGAAGCGGCCCGGCGCGCCCCGCAGCACTACCTGGAGCACGCATCCAAGGCGGACCGGAAGGGGCGCATCTTCGTGGACTACCTGCGCAACGCGTGGGGCGCCTCCATCATCACCCCGTTCTCCACCCGCTCCCGCCCCGGCGCTCCCGTCTCCACCCCGCTCACCTGGGATGAGCTCCGCTCCGGCGCCGAGCCGATGGACTTTACCGTCCGCACCGTTCCCGAGCGCATTGCCGCACTGCGCGAAGACCCCTGGCAGGGCTACGCCGAAGCCGCCCGCCAGACCATCACCCGCGCCGCGTTGCGCAAGGTGCAGCCGCCCGCCTGAGGTAGACCGCGGCTGCGGGTGCGGCGCAGGGATCGCGATTGTCTAAACGCGTAGGCGCAGAGAAAACGCAGAGATCTCGCACCTGCTCAGTTGGCTGGACCAAGCATGGCGCCGGCTTCCCAACGTGCGGCTGACTCTATGTAGTCGGATCGAGAACCGGCATTCCCTCGTGGCGCGCTGCGGCAGACTGCCGCAGATCAGCCGAGACAAACCAGAATTCCTCCCCCTCCGCTACCCCGCGATAAAGCCTCTGAGCAGCCGCGACGTGTACAGAGTCGGCGCCTCTGATTTGAAGGCGCGCAGCGAGATCCGCAGCCGAAGTGATGACCTCACTTGTCCGAATGACTGTAAAGCTGGAGCCTTTCTCGAAATACGTTCGCAGCTCGGGAAGCGTGCGTTTTAGAGTCGCGGGGCTGATGCCACGCCGCCCGCCAACTCCTCTCTCGAGCATCTGACGCAGTGCCGAGACGGACTCGGGGTGGACGAGATCGCATACAGCTACACGTATGCTTTCCGCGTTGGCCTCTGTACCTCGTACAATCTCCCGAACACGCTCGGCACCCTCCTCAACGACGAACAGCTTTAGAAACGCAGACGAGTCGAGGAAGTAGTGTCTCATGGGGAGCGTGGCGCCAGCGAATAAGGATCTGGCTCGCCGTCTCACCCTCGACCTCGATCGGTTCGGGTAGCTTCACCTTGGCGCCGATCCGAGGAATCTGAATGTGGACACCGTCCGCAGCCATGCGGTCGCGCAGCTCGATCAAGTCCTGTGCGTACTCCGGTTGATCCGGCTTGCCGTCTGACGGTTCGGGTGGAGGCTGGTTCGTGAATGGGGTGTTCATGTCGTCCTGGAGCCTGGGAGCGTTCGTTAAGCTCAGCAATGGTAACCGTTTCCGCCGTGCCACTCAAGCGACATTTCGGGGCGCTCGGCGGGTGACAGCAGGCGTGTGCACGGTGCACGCGGATGGCCGGTTCGGCGCGCGCAGAAACGCGCCCGCTCCCCGATCGTGGAGGCGGGCGCGCCGAGGTTTGCACGGGTGCGGCTATTCGTAGAGCGCGTCGAGGTCCGCGGCGGCGAGGTCGGCGAGGAGGGTGGAGATGCGCTCGGCGACGGCGTCGAAGAAGGCGGCGCCCTTTTCGGGGGTGGAGGCGGAGGGGTTGCCGGTGCCGGTGTCGTCCGTTACCTGGCGCCAGTGGCGCGGGGCCCACGCCCAACCCTCGCGCAGGCCCGCGACGCGAAACTGCCGCGCTGCGCCGCTCCCCGCCTCGTCCAGCGGGAGGACGAGGTTGGGCGCGACGTGCATCATCACGCTCGTCTCCAGCTCGCCCGCGTGGTCGCCGGGGTCGGCGAAGAAGGGCTTCGGGTCCACGCAGTTCCACCAGTTGACGGTGCAGATGAAGACGCGGCTGCGCGGCTGCAGCTCGCGGATCATCTGCCGGAAGTCGTTGCCGCCGTGGCCGTTCAGCAGCACCAGACGGTGGATTCCCTGCCCGGCCAGCGCATTCACCAGGTCGGCCAGGACGGCGGCCTGGGTGCTGGGGTTCAGGTTGAGCGCGAGCTTGAGGTCGAGCTGCCCCGTCTGCACGCCAAAGGGCACGGTGGGGAGCACCACCGCGCGCGTCCCCCGCTCCCAGGCGCGGCGCGCGGCCTCGGCGGCGACGTGGTCGCACTGGATGATGTCGGTGGCGTACGGGAGGTGATAGTTGTGGGGCTCGGTGGCGCCCCAGGGGAGCACCGCCACCGTGTACGGCGTGTGCTCCACCGTCTTCCAGGTGGCTTCGGCGAGGACGTAGGGGCGGCCGGGCATGCGTCGTTGTATGCGGGGGTTCAGCGCGCGAAGATCGTGCGCGCATCCTTGATCAGCGCGTCGCAGCCGGCGGCGTCGGTCCGCACCATGGTGAAGCCGCTGGTGCCCGGATCGGGGCGCAACGGGAGGGTGCGGGCGAACATCCGGTTCGATGCGCCCAGCGTGCGCTGCTCCAGCAGGCGCACTTCCACGTCCCCCTCCACGCGGTCGTCCGACGTGCGGCGGCCGTGCAAGACCACGTGCGCGCGCTGGGCGACGAAGAAGCGCACGCGGCCGACTACCGGAAAGTGGGCGATGACCGTGGCGCCGGGCGCGCCGTCGCCGTCGCTGTCCACCACGCCGGGGGAGCGCGCATCCCGCGGGAGCGCGCCGCCGGTGAGACGCGGGTCGTAGCCCACGTGGTCCACTCCGGAGTCCGCCGTGTAGCTGCGGTCCGGCGCGTCGCCGCGTACGTCGGCCGGATACTCGCGTGGGGCGAGGGCGCGCACGAAGGCCGTCGGTACCGTCATCCTCAGGCGCGGGCTGTTGATGTCGACGTCGCAGACGCGCTGGCGCTGCACCAGACGGCCCGCGCGGCGCTCCACCTCGACCAGCAGAAGGGAGCGGGTGACGCTCCTCTGGGCGCCGATCACCGGCACGCGCGCGATGCTCCCCACGCGCAGCTCCATGGCGTAGCGTCCCTCCCACACGTCCGCGCCGCGGGCGGAGGCACAGAGGGGGAGCGCGGCCAGCACGCCGAGCGCGCGGAGTTTTCGCAGTGGTTCCATCATCTTCCAGGTGCTACGGTTCCATCCCGCGGTCGGCGAGGAGCGCGCGCGCGGCCGCTTCGCCCGATAGGACGCACAGCGGCACCCCGCCGCCCGGGTGCGCGCTCCCGGATGCAAGGTAGAGCCCGCGCACCCCCGCGACCCGGTTGGGCGGCCTGCGAAAGGCGGCCAGCGGCGAGTTGGATGCCGCGCCGTAGATGCTTCCCCGGCTCCCCGGGAACTCCGTCGCGAGGTCGGTCGGTGTGCGCTCCCACGCCAGAACGTCGTGCTCTGCCACGAGGCCGGCGGGGCGCAGCCGCTGCATCACCGTTTCGCGCAGGCGGAGCCACGCTTCGGCGGCGCGGGGGCCGGCGGCGGGCTCGGCGGGGGCGTTGGCCATGACGAAGAGCGGTTCGTCATCGGCCCATCCGGTGCGGCCGTGACACGCCTCCTGCGCGCACAGGTAGACCGTCGGCTCGGCGGGAGGGATGCCGCGGTCGAAGACGTCCGCGAACTCGTCCATGTAGGTGCCTGGGAAGAGCACGGTGTGCGCGACCCGCGCCTCCGCTCCCAAGCGCCGGCGGGCACGCACGATGCCGACCCAGCCGGACATCGATGGCTCCGCCGGAGCGCGCCGGATGGTACCGCGGGGGAGAAGGTCGTCCAGCACGTGGGCGGCGTCCGCATTCCCGACGATGGCGCCGGCGGGCCAGTGCCGCCCGTCCGCCGTATCCACCCCCTGCACGCGCCCGCCGCTCATGCGTATGTGCTCCACGCGCGCGCCCGTGTGGATGCGGGCTCCGGTGCGCTCGGCCGCGCGGGCCAGGGCGCGCGCGACCTCGTACATCCCGCCCTCCACGCCGTAGCCGCCCATCGCCAGCTCCACGTGGGCGATGCAGTTGAGGGTGGCCGGCGCGCGGCGCGGGTCCGAGCCGTTGTACGTCGCGTAGCGCGCCAGCAGCCAGCGCAGGTGCGGCGAGCGGACGCGCGCGCGGATCGCGCCCCACATCCTGCGCAGCGGATCGATGCGCGGAAGCAGCGCGAGCGACGCCAGCCCGCCACGGGCCAGCGTCGCGGGCGTGGGCGCAGGCCCGTAGACGAAGTGCGGCGCCGCCGCGTCCCAGATGCGCGCGGCGTAGCGCAGGAATTCCGCGAAGTCGTCCGCCGCCTGCGTGCCGAGCGTGGAGCGCACCGACTCGACCGTCTCCTCCGGCCGCACGAACACGTCCAGCTCCACGCCGTCCGGGTACAGGTAGCGGAAGGCGGGATCGGGCTCGCGCAGCGAGATCTCCTCCCGGAGCGAGCTTCCGGCAACCCGAAATACGGCGTCCAGCGCGCGCGGCAGGGTGAGGACGCTGGGCCCCGTGTCCACCTCGACGCCCTCCACCACGCGCACGTTCAGCTTCCCGCCGACGCCCGGGCCGGCCTCCAGCACGTCGACCGAGAGCCCGCGCGCCGCCAGCCGCGTCGCCGCCGCCAGGCCGCCGACGCCGGCGCCGATCACCACGACGTCAGCCATCGCCACCCCCGCGCCCGCCCAGCAATCGCGCTCCGATCCCCTGCTCCGGCGACTTCACCCGCGGCGCCACCAGCGCGGGAAAGGGGCGCGCGTTTCCGGCGAGCGCCGCATCGATGCGCGCCAGGCCGTCCTCGACGGCGCGCTCCACGTGCGCCACGTCCGCTCCAGCGGCCGGGATAGGCGCGCCGAGGTGGGCCCATGCGGCGGGGGCGGGCCTTTCGCCCCAGGCGTACTGGATGGCGATGGGGATGATGGATGCCTCCGGCACCATCCGCGCGAGGAGCGCGACGCCTCCCTGGAAGCCGAGCGGGCGGAGGTGCGCCGGCCGATGGTGGCCCTGCGGGAAGATCCAGAGCGCGCGCCCCGGCCGATTCAGCTTCGCCGCCGCATCCCTGAGCCCCGCGCGCGACGTGGCCGCACCCCCGCGGTCCAGAGGGAGCGCTCCCAACCGTGCAAAGAAGGGGAGGCGGCGTACGCTTTCCGCGTCCATCAGCGCGTACCCTTCGGTACCGAGCTCCTCATCGAGCGCCACGACCAGGAACGAGTCCCACCATCCCACGTGGTTCGCGGCCAGGATGACGGGGCCCTGGCGCGCGGCGTCACGTGCTTGATCGAGACCATCCACGTAGAACCCGTCGAGGCCGCGCGCGAGGCGCCGCCGCACGTACGGGCGCGTGAGGGCGAGGAACCAGGGGGAGCGGCTCATGCGCGGAGGGCCCCCTCCCCCCGGCCCCCTCCCCCGCCTGCGGGGGCGCAGGGCGGAGGAGGGGGAGAACGCCGCATGTTGCGCCGATGCCTCGTAGGGGCAGCCCCGCGTGGCTGCCCGTGCTCTCCCCGGCTCCGTGCCGCGCGTGGTCGCATCACCCCAGCCTCGCCTCGCGGGACGCGTACCGCCGCCCGCGCCAACGGATGTCGCCGCGGCGGCGCCAGCGGAAGGAGTTCACCGCGATCCCCATCGCCCCCAGCACCGCCAGCGGATGCAGCACTATGCCTTCGATCGGCTGCCGTAGACGTAACGCGAGGGTGAGGCGAATCAGCGCGTTCCCCGCGATGCCGGCGAGCGACGGTGCCAGGAGCGAGCGCCCCCCCAGCAGCGCCGCCGCCAATCCGACGTACGGCGCCACGAACACCATCCCGTACAACGCGATCACGCCCAGCACGCCGGCCGCCGTGCCGCCCACCCCCTCCGCCAGGTTCTTGGAGAATCCGCGCCAAACCTCCCCCGCGCCGCGATACATTCGGCATCGTGCCATGAGGTGGCCGTCCCCGAAGACGACGCGGCCGCCCGTCGCCTTGACGCGCCGGCAGAGCGCCATGTCGTCGACCACTTCGGCGCGCACGGAGCGCCAGCCGCCGGCGGCATCGAGGGCGGCGCGGCGGATGGCGAGAAGCTGGCCGTTCGCCACCAGGAAGCGCGGATCGCGCGAGCGCCAGATGAGCGGGAGCGGGAGCCACGCGACGTAGGTGAGGTGGAGGAGCGGGATGATCCAGCGCTCCGCCCACGATCCCGTCACCTGGCGCGTGGCGGCGGTCACCACGTCGGCGCGGAAGTCGCCGAAGATGGAGCCGATCCGCGCCAGGCACTCGGGCGAAGGCTCGGTGTCGGCGTCGAGGAAGACGAGCACCTCGCCCGACGCGGCTTCCGCCAGGCGGTGGCAGGCGTGCGGCTTCCCCACCCATCCGGGCGGCAGCGGAATGCCGCGCACCAGCCGCACGCGCGCATCCTCCGCCGCCAGGCGCGCGACGATGCCGGCCGTGCCGTCGGAGGAATCGTCGTCGTACACGATGATCTCGTCGGGGGGTTGCGTGCAGGCGAGGACGGCGCGGGCGCAGCGCTCGATCGTCTCCGCCTCGTCGCGCGCGGGGATGAGGACGGAGACGCGGCCGGCGATGCGTCCATCCGCACGTCCACGCGGCCAGACGGCGAGGTTGAAGAGTACGAGCGCGAGCACGAACAGCGGCGCCGCGGCCAGAAGGAGCCAGGCGAGAATCACACCGCCCTCCGGCCGGCCAGCATGGAGCGAAGGAGTCGAGCCACGCGCCCGGAGCGCGGACCGGTGAAGAGGGGGAGCCAGATGGAGTTCGGCCCATCCACCCGGTGCACGCGCATGCGGACGAAGGGGCGGTGCGGCGCCAGGTCCACCCGGTCCGGGCGGCACAGCTCGCTCCACCCCGTCGCCGTCTCGCCGGATGCAGTGCGCGCTTCGGAGAGCATGCGCAGGTAGAAGGGGCCAGCGTCGACCACGCGTGTGTGCACCACTTCCATCCAGGGACGATCCGCGGCGCGCAGGACGAGGCGCTCGGGTCGCGACAGGCCCCCAAAGGCGCGCCGCTCGCGCCCCAGCTCCACCCCCAGGTCGGTGCGCGTCATCCATCCATCCGCGCCGATCTCGACGCCGAAGTGGATCGGGCGGCCGCCGCCCTTCGGCCAGGTGAGATAGTAGACCAGCTCACGGTCCGCGAGGGGGACGCGCCCCCACATCCAGCGGTCGATTCCCAGGTCATGGAGCGGAACGCGGCCGACGTTGCGGTCGTGGTACGCGCGCCCTTCGACCTGCGCAAAGGGGCGGCCGTCCAGCTCCAGGCGCAGGGTGCCGGTGGCGGGGCCGGTCAGCGGCGTCCACAGGTGCGGCGCGGCCGAATCGGGCGCCGAACCCGGGAGGCGGGCCGTGCCTTCGACGTGAAGCGTGCCGGTCACGCGCGCACCCGTCCCAGGAAGGTCGCAGTCGAGCGCGGCACCCAGTGTGCAACGGCCACCGTCCGCACTGCGCCAAAAGGTGCTGCGGCCGATGCGCTGCTGGTCCGTAAGTGCGCGCGCAGGCGGTGCCTCCGCCCGGTACTCCTGGAGGAGGTAGAAGACGGGCGCGCCCCGGCGATACACAACGAGGTTCAGCGACGGGCGCTGAAACGGAAGCTGCGGAACGCCGCGCCGGGCCGCGTCCCCGTAGCCGGGGAGGAAGGGGAGGCCGTACGACCAGATCAGCACGGCGCCGTCGCCGCCGGGCGCCACGAGGTCCGCGTACCACCAGGCGAACCCTCCGGGCGCGCTCAGTAGATCCGGTGATACCACGGCGTTCGTACTCCCGATGTCGATCAACGGCTCGCTCCGCTCCTCTTGGCGTGTGACGCTCGTCCTGATACGTTGTACAGCACGTATAAGCTTTGTGCAACCTTCTACCCCGCCAGACATGACGATGCTGGATGCGCTCGTCGTTGGAAAGGGCCCGGCCGCGCTGGCATGCGCGGCCGCCCTGGCGGAGCGTGGAGTATCCACGGGGCTGCTGGGTCCCGCGGGCGAGGTGCACTGGCCCGCGAAGTACGGCGTCTGGGCGGACGAGATGGAGGACGCCGGAATCCCGTCGCTCTTCGACCACGTCTGGGCGCGCGCGGTGGTGCACGCCGGGCGCCCGCACCGGCTGGAGCGCAGCTACGCGCGGGTGGACAACGCGCGCATGGCCGCCTGGCTGGCCGGGCGCTGCGAGCGCGCGGGCGTGCGGACGATCGACGGCTCGGCGGCGGGGATCGGCGCGCGGAGCTCGGCGACGGCGGTCCGGCTCCGCGAGGGAGGGACGGTGGAGGCGCGGATCGTCGTGGATGCCACCGGCCACCGGCCCGCGCTCCTTCCGCGCCAGGAGCGCCCCGCGCCGGCGTACCAGACGGCCGTGGGGTTCACGGTCGAGGCCGACGTGCACCCCTTTGCATCGGACGAAGCGGTGCTGATGGACTGGCGCGACGGCCATCTGCCCGGCGAGGAGCAGGGCGGCTTCCCCACCTTCCTGTACGCCTTCCCGCTCGGCGACGGACGCATCTTCGTGGAGGAGACGGCGCTGGCGGCCCGCCCCGCGCTCCCGCTGGCGCTGCTGGAAGCGCGCCTCTGGCGGCGGCTGGAAGGGCTGGGCGTGCGCGTGCGGCGCGTGGTGGATCGCGAGGAGGTGTGGATCCCGATGGGCGGCGCCCCACCGAGCCGGCACGCGCGGGTGGTGGGCTTCGGCGCGGCGGGCGGCTTCGTGCACCCCGCGACCGGCTACTCGCTCGCGCGCTCTCTTGCCGCCGCGCCTGTGCTGGCGGACGCGGTCGCAGCCGCGCTGGACGTGCCTGGCTCCACCCCGGAATCCGCGACGGCGGCGGCGTGGGACGCGATCTGGCCCGCGGACCGGCGGCGGCGCTTCGCCCTTTTCCGCTTCGGAATGGAGCAGCTCGTGAGGATGAACGGCACCGCGGCGCGCGAGTTCTTTGACACCTTCTTCGCCCTCCCCGCCGCGGACTGGCGCGGCTACCTGGGCGACACGCTGACGGCGCGCGAGGTGAGCGGGGTGATGGCGCGCCTGTTCACGCACGCCACCGGCGGCACGCGCCGCCGCCTGGCGCTCGGAACGCTGGGTCCTGGCGGGCGAGAGCTGGCCGCGTCGCTCCTGCAGACGGCGGTGAGGGCGGGATGATGCACCGGAAAACCAGAGGAGCCGCATGAGCGCCCGCGCCATACTGGAGCGCCCCGCGCGCCGACCCCGCCCGCTCCCGCTGAGCCGCGCGCTCAGCTCGGAGGAGGGGCTGAGGGAGGTGGAGCAGATGATGCTCGACCTGGCCGGCGATCCGCGCACGGACCTCGCGGCGCTCATGGTGAGCGAGCACCTGGCGACAGGGGGGAAACGCCTGCGCGCACGGCTGGCGCTTGCGGCGCTGGAGGTGCTGGGCGGCGAGCGCGGCCGGGGCGCGGGATGGGCCGCCGCGTGCGAGCTCCTGCACAACGCCACCCTGATCCACGACGACCTGCAGGACGGCGACACCACGCGCCGGGGCCGCCCCACCACCTGGCAGCGCTTCGGCGCGGCGCAGGCGGTGAACGCGGGCGACCTCCTCCTGATGCTCCCCTTCCTGGCGGTGGAGCGCATCCCCGCCCCGGCCGAGCAACGCCTGGCGCTGACCACCGCCGTCGCGCGCCACGCCACCGTCACCGCGCGCGGCCAGACGGCGGAGATCGCCCTCGCCACCGCCGCCGACATCGGCTGGGATTCGTACCGAGCCGCCGTGGAGGGGAAGACCGGCGCCCTCTTTCAGCTTCCGGTCGAGGGCGCCGCGATCCTGGCCGGCCACACGCCGGACGAGGCGCGCGCGCTCGCCGGTGGGTTCCGCGGCCTCGGCGTGCTCTTCCAGCTCCAGGACGACGTGCTGGATCTATACGGAGAAAAGGGCCGCGGCGCCCCCGGCAGCGACCTGCGCGAGGGAAAGGTCAGCGCGCTAGTGGTGGAGCACGTGGCGCTGCACCCCGGCGACGCCTCCTGGCTCCGCACCCTCCTCGCCCTGCCGCGCGACCTTACCCCGGACGACGACGTGCGCCGCGCCACCGAGCGCTTCCGCACGGCGGGCGCCCTGCGCGCGGTGCTGGGCCGAATCCGCCACGAGGCGCTCGCCGTCGTCTCCGCGCCCGGCCTCAAGCGAGCGCCCGCGCTCCGCGACCTCGCCTGGGAGCTCGCGCGCGTCGCCCTCGAGCCAATCGCCCACCTGGACGCGACGGGATGATGCGCCGCTTCAAAGAAAACAGGGCTCACGCGGAGACGCGGAGACGCGGAGAACCGCAACCGCGTGGCTCACACAGAGACACAGAGACACAGAGAGAACAGCCAAAAAGTTTTCTCTGTGGCTTTCTGTTCCTTCTGTGTTCTCTGTGTGAGGCATTTGCTGTTTTTCCCCGCCGCTGTTCAGGGAAGCCCGCATGAGCGATCCGGCTGTCGTCATCGGGTCGGGATTCGGGGGACTCGCGGCGGCCATCCGCCTGCGCGCGCGTGGCCACCGCGTGGTGCTGCTGGAGGCGATGGACCAGCCCGGCGGGCGCGCGGCCGTCTTCCGCCGCGACGGCTTCACCTTCGACGCCGGCCCCACCGTCATCACCGCGCCCTACCTGCTCCACGAGCTGTTCCAGCTGGCGGGGCGCGACTCGCGCGACTACTTCGAGCTGGTCCCCGTCGACCCGTTCTATCGCGTGGAATTTCCGGACGGCTCCCGCTTCGACTACGTAGGCGACGAAGAGCGCCTCATCGCCCAGATCGCCGCCCTGTCGCCGCGGGACGTGGACGGCTACCGCAGGCTGGCGGCCCACGCGGAAAAGATCTTTGACGTGGGCTACACGCAGCTTTCGGACGTGCCGTTCGGGCGCGCGGCAGACATGCTGCGCGCCCTTCCCGCCATGCTCCGCCTGGGCAACCACCGCTCGGTCTACGCGCAGGTGGCGAAGTACATCCAGGACGAGCGGCTGCGGCAGGTCTTCACCTTTGAGCCGCTCCTGGTGGGCGGCAACCCGTTCCGCATCACCTCCATATACCTGCTGATCCACTGGCTGGAGCGGAAGTGGGGCGTCTGGTTCGCAAAGGGCGGCACCACCTCCATCGTGCACGGGCTGGTGAAGCTGCTGGACGAGATGGGAGTGGAGATGCACTTCGGGACACCGGCCGAGCGGATCGAGACACGCGGCGGGCGGGCGGTGGCGGTGCACGCCGGCGGGCGCAGGATCGCGGCCTCGATGGTCGTCGCCAATGCCGATCCCACGCAGGTGTACGGCTCGCTGCTGGCGCCTGAGGAGCGCAACTGGCGCACGCGCGCGGCGCTGAAGACGCGGCAGTACTCGATGGGGCTCTTCGTGGGCTACTTCGGCACACGGAAGCAGTACCCGGAGCTGGCGCACCACACCATCCTGATGGGGCCGCGCTACAAGGGACTGCTCGACGACATCTTCGATCGCAAGGTGCTCGCAAAGGACTTCTCGCTCTACCTGCACGCCCCCACGCGCACCGATCCCTCGCTGGCGCCTCCGGGATGCGAGACGTTCTACGTTCTCTCCCCCGTCCCCAACCTGCAGAGCGGGATCGATTGGGACGAGGCGGGGCCCGAGTACTTCGAGCGCATCCTGGCGCACCTGGAGCGCACCCTTCTGCCGGGGCTGCGCGACTCGCTGGCGACGTCGTTCCACCTGACCCCGACCTACTTCCGCGACACGCTGCGCTCCACGCACGGCGCGGGGTTCGGCATCGAGCCGCGGCTGACGCAGTCGGCGTACTTCCGCTACCACAACCAGTCGCCGCACGTGGGCGGGCTCTACCTCGTGGGCGCGGGCACGCACCCCGGCGCGGGCGTCCCGGGGGTGCTTTCGACGGCGAAAGTGCTGGAGCGGGTGATGCCCGCCCCGGCAGATCCCCTTCCCCTCCCCGCGGCGCCCGCGCGCGCCGCCGCCTTCGCGTGAACGCGCAGCTACTGGCGGAGAGCCACGACGTCTTCCGGCGAAAGGCGCGCACCTTCTGGTGGGCGAGCCGCCTGCTGCCGCGTACGGTGCGCGACGACGCGGCCACCGTGTACGCGTTCTGTCGCATGGTGGACGACATGGGGGACGAAGCCGACGATCCTTCGGTCGCGGAGCTTGCGCTGCAGGCTTTGTCTAATGAAGTTGCAGGACGCCAACACCCACGTCCGATCGTAGCAGAGCTCCGCGCCGCCGCCGCGCGCCTGGGCCTGCCCATGGAAGCCGCCGCCGAGTTGATCGCGGGGGTGCGCAGCGACCTGGGGGTCGTGCGGATGGTGGATGACGCGGAGCTGGTGCGCTACTGCTACCGCGTAGCCTCCACCGTCGGGCTCATGATGTGCGGGGTGCTTGGCGTCCATTGCCGCGAGGCGCTCCCCCACGCCATCGACCTGGGGATCGCCATGCAACTCACCAACATCTGCCGCGACGTCGCGGAGGACGCGGAGCGCGGGCGCGTGTATCTACCCGCCGCACGCCTGCGCGCCGCGGGGATCGATCCGGAAGAGGTGGTGCGCGGGACGGCGGATCCGGAGCGGATGGCGATTGTGGTCCGGAGTGTGCTGGCGCTCGCGGACCGCTATTACCGGAGCGCCGACGGCGGGATGCGCGACATCCCCTGGCGCTTCCGTCCGGCGATTCTGGTCGCGAGCCGCACCTATCGCGCCATCGGCGTAAAGCTTCGCGGGCGCCCGCCGGGGACGTCGGGGCGCGCGGTGGTGCCCTGGCCGGAGAAGCTGGCCTGGAGCGCGACCGCCGTGGCCGCGTCGCTGCGGCCCGCGATCCTGGGGATTACGCCACGCTGGGCGCACGACCGTGCTCTCCACCAGGCCCTGCGGGGGCTGCCGGGAGCAAATGCATGACCTGAACGTATCCGCCGGGCTCGGGAGGGTCCAACACCGATGACGTACCGGATCAAACGGGTGGCGCACCTCACCGGGATCAATCCGGCAACGCTTCGCGCCTGGGAGCGGCGCTATCAGCTCCTCACCCCCCGCCGCTCCCCCGCGGGGTACCGGCTGTACACCGACGAGGACGTCGCCATCCTGGCGCGAATCAAGCGCCTGATCGACGAAGGCCTCTCCATCGGCGAGGCGCTGGAGCGGGTGCGGCAGACCTCCGTCCCCCTCTCCCCGCACGCCGACGCCGCCCTGCTGGACGCGGTGCGAGACGAGATCGCGGCCGCGCTCCTCTCCATGGACCGTCCCCGCGCACAGTCCGCGTGGGAGCGCCTCTCCTCCATCCCCTCGCTGCGCCGGGTGGACGAGGTGCTGATGCCCGTGCTGCGCCTGGTGGGCGAGCGCTGGGCGTGCGGCGAGATCGGCGTGGCGGACGAGCACTACGCCACCGCCTTCGCGCGCGAGAAGCTGGCCGCCATCTTCGGCGAGCTGGAGGGCGGCATCGCGGGCGGGCCGCTCGCCGTGTGCGCCGGCCTTCCCGGCGAGTACCACGAGCTGGGGCTGATGGGCGCCGCGCTGCACCTGCTGGACGCGGGGTGGCGCGTGATCTACCTGGGGCTCGCCGTGCCGCTGGAGGAGATCGGCCGCGTGGCCGGGGAGCGCCGCGCCACCATGGTGTGCACCTCCGTGATGCGCCCCATGAGCGCCGAAGAGTTCGCCGTCCTCGCCGCCGAGCTGCGCCGCGTGCTTCCGGACGGCACCGAGATCGTGATCGGCGGCAGCGGCATTCCCGACAGCTTCGAACCTCCGCCCGATCGCGTGCGCGTCGTCGCAGAGCTGCGAGAGCTGCTGGCGACGGCGTGAAACAGCCTCACACAGAGACACAGAGGGGACTGCAAGAACAGCTGGAGGATTTTCGATTGTCCAAAAGGGGCGGGCACCTCGCGGTGCCCGCCCCTCCTCGTTGTTCCGTCAGGCGTTCATCGCCTCGGCGGGCTGCTCGGCGCGCTGGTCGCCGGTGTTCTGCATCCCGCCCAGCTGGATGCGGCGCCGGCGCACCCGCTCGCTCTTGGGGATGGCGACGGTGAGGACGCCGTCTTGGAAGTCGGCCTGGATCTGCTCCGCGTCCACGTCGCGCGGCAGGACGAAGGAGCGGGTGAAGGTCCCGTAGCGGCGCTCGGCGAGGTGGAAGCGGCCAGCCTCACCCTCGGTGCGCTCCTCGCGCTTCTCGCCGCGGATGGTGAGGACGTTGTTCTCCACGTCCACCTCGATGTTCTCCCTCGTCAGCCCGGGCATCTCGGCCACCACGCGGATCTCGCGCTCCGTCTCGATCACGTCGGTGTCGGGCGCGCGCATCAGGTTGCCCCCGTTCCCGTTGCGGCTGCCGTTGCCGCCAAACACGGTGCCGAAGAGCTGGTCGATGGGGTCGCTGTAGCGCGTCGGGTAGAGTGCCATGATTGCCTCCTCTTCTGTTCTTCTCCCGGTTGAACATGATGTCTCCCGCGGCTCCTCCGCGGTTGCCCTCGCGTTAGGCAACCCGCGGGCCCATTTGAAACGACCAAAATGGCAAGGCTCCGGCACTTCCCGGCAGACTCATCTGCAATGCTGGCAGAGGGATGGAGGACGTGGGCGGGGAGCGCTCCGAAAGGCGGGAGGGAGCGCTGGAGGGATGTTGGGGACAGCGGGCGGACCGGTTTGGGGGCGGGGGTTGAGCGGGGACGGCGGTGGCGCGAGACTAGGGCCCCCACCCCCCGACCCCCTCCCCCGCACGCGGGGGAGCGTGGGGGGGGGGGGGAGAACTTCTCGCGCGCGGAGAATTTCGGTATGTGGAAGCGGATGAGGGCTGCGTCGAGCAGCGTACAGGGAGCAACGCGGCGCATGCGCTGCGCGCCAACGAGGGCGGAGGCGGTGCTGTGGGAGGTGCTGCGCGAGCGGAAGCTGTGCGGAGTACGCTTTCGGCGCCAGCACGCGATTGACCGTTTCGTGCTCGACTTCTACTCCACGGCACACAAGCTGGCGATCGAAGTAGACGGGGAGATCCACGACCATCAGCAGCAGCAGGACGCGGTGCGGACGGAGCACCTGGAGGCGCGCGGAATCCGCGTGCTCCGCTTTCGAAACGAAGAAGTACTGCACGCCCTACCCATGGTCCTCTCCAGCATCCGCGCCGCGATCGAAGCAGGCGCTACGGGAGAACGTTAGTTCTCCCCCTCCCCCCACGCTCCCCCGCGTGCAGGGGAGGGGGCCGGGGGGTGGGGGCTGGTCGGGCACAGATCGTGAAGTACCGCCCCGTCCCAGCGCGGGCACGTGCCCGCGGCAGGCAACACGGACACACGGAGGGACATCATGGGCGGCAAACGACCCGACCAGTACCGAATCGATCCGCGCGAAGGCGGCGCCACGGACTACAAGAACCTCCCGCAAAACGGGCACGGGAACTCGGACCTGGACGACACGATCGAACTCGACAAGCAGCGCATGGGCCAGTCCGAGCACCAGGTGGAGATGGAGGCGGGGCCCGCGAACATGGGCAAGCCCGCGCCCTCGGTGCACGCCCGCGCCGGCACGCCGGTGGACATCGACGGCAACCCGCTGAACGAGGGCGGCACTTCGAACGCGCAGGACGAGGGCCGCGAGCGCGAGGCCCGCGGCAACACCGACCCGCGCGAAGAAGGGGTGGGGGCGTGAGCGAGACGGGGAACGCCGGGGCAGACGGGGCCGGGCCCTCGCGCGCCAGCCAGCCTGGCCCGCGTAAGGAGGTGGGGAACGCCGCGAGCTCGCAGCTCCACCCGCCGCACGTGGACGTCAACGCGACCGACGCGGCCGCGCAGGAGTCCAACACCTCTCCCGTCGACGTCCCGGTGCTCCCCGCCAACGCGCACGGCACCGACCACGGCGGCACCACCACCGGCACCCAGGACGACGAGAGCATGTACGGCGGCCGCCCCGGCGAGGACAAGGACCGCAAGCCGACCGACATGCCCTGACTAGCTGCCGTTCACGCGAACAAACGGAGGCACGGAGACCATCTCTCCGTGCCTCCGCTCCTTTATACCCCTGCCCCGATCCCCGCCCCCCCGGCACAGGCCCGTGCATACGCCCCTCTCCCAGCAGTTTGAGAGAGGGGCAGCGAGGAACCAGCGGGGAGAGTGGCTCGCGGAACCGGCCTCCACGCCCCTCCCCCAGGTAGTTATTGGGGGAGGGGCCGCGAGTTCACGAGCGGGGGAGGGGGCCCGCGCGCCACGGCCTCTTTCGAGCGCTTCCGGCCCCTCCCGGGCCGCACCACGTACCGCGACTGTCGGTCAGCAAAAAGTCACATTCTCGCAACGCTCGGCAGGAGGGGTATTTGGGCATCGCGGGCCGCACCGGGACTGTTCCGCGGGGTACAACAGGCACAACGTTTGCGCCCCTTGCGCGACCCTTGACCACAACCTGTTGGGCGTGTACTCTTTGCTTCCCGCTACAGCTTGTGCTTGCCTGCACATCGTGTGGTCTGCTCGCCGGGCGAATGTAAACGCCCATCGTTCCACTGTTTGCGCTCAACTCCAGCACCCGAGGATCGCCGAATGACCCCCACCACGCCGACCGAAGCCGCCGCCCCCCCGCAGGTGGACCTCCCCCGCGCAGAGCTCTCCGACAACGCGCGGATCGTCCTCGCCAAGCGCTACCTGAAAAAGGATGCGGCCGGTCAGCCGGTGGAAGTGCCGGAGGATATGTTCTGGCGCGTCGCCTACACCATCGCCTCGGCGGATCGTAAGTACGGCGCCACGGACGAGGAGGTGGAGACCGCCGCGCGCGAGTTCTACGCGCTGATGACCAAGCGCCTCTTCGAGCCCAACTCGCCCACGCTCATGAACGCCGGGCGGCCGCTGGGACAGCTCTCGGCCTGCTTCGTCCTGCCGGTGGACGACGCGCTCAGCAACGACAAGAGCGGGGTCTACGACACCCTGCGCTCCATGGCGATGGTGCACCAGTCGGGCGGCGGCACCGGCTTCTCGTTCAGCCGCATCCGTCCCTCGGGCGACCTGGTGCGCAGCACGACGGGCGTGGCGAGCGGGCCGGTGAGCTTCATGTCGCTCTACGACTCTTCCACCGAAGTGGTGAAGCAGGGCGGCACGCGCCGCGGCGCCAACATGGGGATCCTGCGCGTCGACCATCCGGACATCCTGGACTTCATCGACTGCAAGCAGGACATCACCAAGATCACCAACTTCAACATCTCCGTCGCCGTTACCGACGCGTTCATGAACGCGGTGGAGCGAGGCGAGCAGTACGACATCATCAATCCGCGCAACAAAGAGGTGGTGGGCCAAAAGGATGCGCGCGCGGTGTGGGACAAGGTGGTGCAGAACGCGTGGCGCACCGGCGAGCCGGGCGTGTTCTACGTGGACCGGGCCAACTTCTACAACCCCGTACCGCACCTGGGCGCCTACGAGGCGACCAACCCGTGCGGCGAGCAGCCGCTACTGCCGTACGACGTGTGCAACCTGGGCTCGGTGAACGTCGGCCTCTTCGTGCGCGACGACGTGCCGGCCGAGTCGCCCTGGTACGAAAAGGTGGACTGGAAGGAGTTCCGCCGCGTGGTGCGCCACTCGACGCACTTCCTGGACAACGTCATCGACGCCAACCAGTACCCGCTCGCCGAGATCACCGACCTGGCGAACCGCATCCGCCGCATCGGGCTGGGGGTGATGGGCTACGCGGACCTCCTGATCCGCCTGGGCGTACCGTACAACAGCGCCGAGGGGGTGGAGATCGGGCGGCGCATCATGGAGTTCCTGGACGAGGAGTCGAAGAAGGAGAGCGAGCGCCTCGCCGAGGTCCGCGGCGCCTTCCCGGAGTGGGAGAAGTCGATCTGGGGTCCGGACGAGACGTGCGCCCGCGCGCCCAACGGCGACCGCATCCGCCCCATGCGCCGGCTGCGCAACTGCAACGTGACCACGGTGGCGCCCACGGGCACCATCTCCATCTTCGCGGGGTGCTCCAGCGGCATCGAGCCCCTCTTCGCCGTGGCGTTCATGCGCAACCAGGCCGGCTCGCTGATGCCGGACGTGAACGAGGAGTTCGTGCGCGTGGCCAAGGCGGGCGGGTGGTACTCCGAGGACCTGATGCGCCGCATCGCGGAGACCGGCCACATCCACTTCCCCGAGGTCCCCGAGGAGGTGCAGCGCGCCTTCGTGACGGCGCACGACATCACCCCGGAGTGGCACGTGCGCCAGCAGGCCGGCTTCCAGGAGTACTGCGACTCGGCCATCAGCAAGACGACCAACTTCCCCAACGACGCCACGGTGGAGCAGGTCCGCGAGATCTACGAGCTGGCGTACAAGCTCAACTGCAAGGGCGTCACCGTATACCGCGACGGCAGCCGCGACAACCAGGTGCTCTCCACCGGCGCCACCAAGACGCCGGCGCAGCAGGCGGCCGAGAACGCCGACGCAGCCGCCGCGCACTCCAGGCTGGCCGAGGCCGCCGAGCGCGAGGCCAAGCTGGAGCGCGAGGTCGCCCGCCTGCGCACCGCCCTGGCCACGGCCGAGTCGCAGGTCACGCAGGCCCGCCGCCTGAAGCGCAAGCGCCCGGACGTGCTGCGCGGCACCACGCGCAAGATGACCTCGCCGCTGGGCGACGTCTTCGTGACCATCAACGAGGACACCGAGAACCACCCCTTCGAGGTCTTCGCCACGCTGGGCAAGGCGGGCTCCGTCGCCATGGCGGACGTGGAGGCGATCGGCCGGCTGATCTCGCTCTCGCTGCGCTTCGGGGTGCCGGTGAACGACGTGTACCAGCAGCTCCGCGGCATCTCGTCCGATCGCGCGATCGGCTTCGGGCAGAACAAGGTGCTCTCCCTGCCGGACGCCATCGCGCAGGCCATCGGCCTCCGCGAGCAGGAGAAGGCCGGCATCCAGCAGGAGCTGATCCCCGAGGCCGTCCTGCCGTTGACCAACGTCGACGTCACCTCGCCGGAGCTGGCCGCCGTCGCGCAGCCCACGCTTAACCTCGGGACCTACGATCCGGGCGAGTCCTTCATGGGCACCTGCCCGGAGTGCAACAGCCAGCTCGAGTTCGCCGAAGGCTGCATGAAGTGCCACGCCTGCGGCTACAGCGAGTGCGGGTGAGGCCCCACGATTCGCGCGGGATGCCCTGAGCTGTCTTCGACCCCCTTCGACGGAGCTATCGATGAACGGCAGACCCCGGATCGTTTGCAGGCGCCCCGACGGCTTCTGGTCTCAAAAGCGCCTCGATGCAGACCGCGCCGCATCGGTTCACCCGGCGCAGCGCGAGGCTCAGCAGGTTGCGCGTACGCAGCTGCTTCGGAGCGGGGGCGGGGAGCTCATCACGAAGTCGGAGGGGGGGCAGATCCGGGCGAAGGACACCGTACGTCCCGGGCACGGCGAGTACCCGCCGAAGGACTAAGCGCTAGGGTGCGACTGAATAGGGGAAACGAGTCGCGCCGCATCTGGTTCCGCCACCCGCGGGGATGGTGGGGCGGGTGGGGTTTGGGAGGGGTGGACGGGGGTCACCGGCGCGAGCCGGTGGCCCTCACTCACAAGTACCTGATACGCCGGCATCCTGCTGGAGTTCGGGCGCCCGTCTACGCTGAGCCTAATATGAACACGTTCCTTCTTTGTTGCTCATGGGGATGAACCTACATCGTACGGTTATCCGGGTGTTCGTTGCGTCGCCCGGAGATCTCGCCCCAGAACGGCAGATCGCCCGGGAAACCGTCGATGAAATGAATCGAACCCTCGGCCGAGAGCTCGATTTCCAGATCGACCTCCTAGGCTGGGAGGATACGCTTCCAGGTGTGGGGCGTCCCCAGGGTTTGATTAACCGGGACGTTGACACATGCGATCTATTTATTGGGATATTGTGGAAGCGTTGGGGTACCCCGTCCGGGAATGACTATACCTCTGGGTTCGAGGAGGAGTTCGAGCGCGCTCAGCGACGTGCTGCGGAAAGTGGCGACCCCGAGATATGGCTAGCCTTTAAGAAAATCGATGAAGCGCTACTTGCCGATCCAGGAGACCAGTTGCGACGCGTTGTTGCATTCAAGCAGGCTCAGATTGCTGCCAGAGCCGTTTTGTTCAAGGAGTTTTCCGATGAACAAGATTGGAGGCGGCAGCTTCGTGCTTGGCTGCTCACTCACATTGCCCAGTGGATAAAGTCAGCTAGAACTGCGCAAGAGGCTGCAGGAGAGCCCGAGTCCAATTTGTATAGCGAAAACACTTTCGCGTCTGCACGTACTCCTTTCGACATTGAGGCAGATTCGGCTGTCCTGCCTGAACAGCTTCGGAACGCTGGGGCAGTTCTAGCGCGCGCCATCCATGCTGAAAGTGAGGAGCGATATCTTGGCCTAGTCGGCGATATCGGGAAGTTTGAGATGGCCCGGCTCCACTTGCTCACGAAAGCGTGGTTGTCTTCGCGCGAAACGCAAGAGTTACTGTCCAGCCATGAGATCCAGCTTCTTTACCCGGAGAGAGAGCGTGTCGAGTTCGTGTATCCGGAAAACCAGCTGGTGTGGCGAAGTCTGCTAGGAGATAAACATGACGTACGAGTGGGGTGGTTCTGGTTTCATGAGTTTGAACCCGGCACGCTACCACCATACGTGATCGAGCTTGCGAGGTCAGACGCGTTGCCAGAGGTCCGGCAGAGCGTGCTCGAAGTCATGGAACTGTGTGGGATATATCCGCCACCGGAGGAGGCACAGCAGTTCGTTTATGGTATTCTTCACGATTCTGACGAATCTGTGCAGCGTGCAGCCGCCAAATACGTGGCTCTTTTCGGGGATTCAACGGTGGTTTCGCTGCTGGATGAAATTGCTTCGAGCAGCGACGTAGTTGCGTATACAGCGAAGTTGGAGGCGTTCCGACTCCGGGCTCGAGTTGATCCTCGATCAGCCCTTCAGAATGTTCCCCGCACATTGGATGCGATCGGAAAAGAATACACCGCCGCGCTCAGCGTCCACCTCAAATCTGTACCCGTGGAGGTACTAGTTGACGCTGCGAAGTCCGCTCCAGACCGCGCCGTGCGCCGTGTCGTTGTAGAGGAGCTCTCTCGTCGAGGAGAATTGGACGTTGCTCTCGCGAATGAGCTTCTCAGTGACCGATCAATGAAGGTAAGAGAACACGCGTTACAGGCACTTATTCGGGCCGGAGCTACAATCACGGCATCCGTCATCCGGCGACACCTGACAAGGGAATCCGATACATCTGGCTCATTGCCAAGCAACCCGTTCGACGACGACAATGTCGATATTGATCAGGTTGTCGAAGCGCTTTTTGAGCGTGAACCAGTCCGGCGAGTCAAAGCAGAGATTGACTGGTTCGAAATCGATGGATCAACTGCGTACATGGTTTGGGCGCGTAAGCAAAAGCCCGCAGGAGTCATGCGTATCCGAGAGGATCTGAAATCGGATTTCAAACGGGTTCACCGCGAGTCCCAACGCCGCTTGCTCGCGCGGTACGGTCCCGTCGCGGCGCAGGTGGAGGAGTCATTTGCGAAGTACAATTCTCTGTTTCTGTCGAGGTTGCGCGCGGCTGGATTGTCAGCGCTTGTGTCACACGGCGCTACCGTGGACGATCTGCCGCTCATTAAGGAGTTGCTAGCCCACAGTTCACCATGGGAAAGCGGGCTTAGAGAGGCGGCCATCGCTGGGATTGGCCAGATCGGCGGAGTAGCGGATGTCGAACAGCTACTCCAGATCGCTCAAGGTGCATATGGCCGAGTCCGCGCACAAGCGTTGAGAACCGCTGTCTCGCTCTCTCCAGGTATCGACGGGGTCGCACCAGAGTTACTGCGTTCAAACACCCCAGAATTCGTGCGGGCTGGAATCGCGGCGCTCACAAAGAGAAATTTTGAACAGGTCAGCGAGCTTGTGTTCCCCTTGCTGTTTCACCCTGATTCAGCAATCAGGCGCCCGGCGATCGGGTACTTCGTTTTCGTATACCCAGAGTCCGAATTAGCCGAAATCTTAAACCGGTATTTGACGCACGAGACTTACTATTACAACGTCGTATGTTGGTTCGATCGAGCTCTTTATGCTCCTCCCGAGCTTCGGGAAGGATATATGTTGAAGCTCTTGGCTGAAGAAAGGGGGGCGTGGTCAACCCTAGATTGAGCTGCTTGGCGTCTGAAGGGCCCAATCGGCCACCTGCCGCCATGCGCATCTTCGGAGGGCGCCCTTGGCGTTGCGGGTGCTTGCCACCATCAAAGCTATCCCGGGCGGCGCCGATAGCCACAAGGCGCGAAGCTCGACATCCGCTCTCCCGCCGTCGCACATCCCTCTACTCGCGCCGCTTCGACCACTCCACCGCCGCCTCGTATGCCTGCCGCAGATCGTCGGCGAACTCAAGGATCGCATCGGCCGTCTTCTCGTCCATCGGCGGCGTCTCGTCAGGTTCGTTCTTCGCCGACTCCAGTGCGGCGTAGGCGATCGTCTCGAAGGCGCCGAAGCGGGATTCCAGCATCTCCAGTATCCGCACCGGCGCATACAGTTTGCCACGTTCGCTCCTCGTACGCATGGCTCCTCCAGGGTGAAGGCGAATCAACGTGGACTCAATCTAATACTTTAGTCTCTGGTACGATAGTCCTAGAGAGGCGACTCTCCATGCTTCCCCTTCTCAGCGTGGAGCGCATGGAGAGTTTCGAGCACGTACTCGGGCGGGTGATCGCGGAGGAGCGGCGGAGGGCCGGGCTGTCGCAGGAGGCGCTGGCCACGCGCTGCAAGCTGCACCCGACCTACATCAGCCAGCTGGAGCGCGGGCTGAAGTCGCCGACGCTGCGCGTGTTCCGCGGGCTGGCGGAGGCGCTGGGGACGAGCGGGGCGGAGCTGCTGCGGAAGGCAGAGGGTGCAGGATAGCGGCAGGCGTGTGTGGGGCGCCGGGATACACCCACCGTTCGGCACGAAATTAGAATGCGCACTCGCACGACGCGTGGAGGGCACATCTAAAAACCGGGATACCTACGCACTTCAAAAATGTTGAGGTGAAGGAATGCGTCGAAGACCTCGGAGTACCCGCCGACTTCCGTATGGATGCTTAGTTCCACAACGCGAGAGGAGACGCAACAATGTTCATGGCGATGAGTGCGGCAACAATGGTAAACAAGGGCACAGGTCAGATTGCGCAGGTAGGCGAAGGGCACGTGCTCAACTTGGACCACGTTCGGTATGCACATTTCCGGGAGAGTACCGGCAAAGACAAGGCCGGCACCGGGGCGAGCTCGCAACTGCTAGTTGACGGGACTCCCTGCATCGACATCTGGACCAACGGGAACCTCGCCGACAACCCCACTCTGACCTTTTTCTTTCCAGAAGAGGTGCACGGGGATTACCAAAAACTTCGTAGGCTGCTAGCTGCGGAGTCTTGATTCTGGATATCGGCTGAGCGGAAGCAAGAGGAGCAAGCACCAGATCTGAGCACCAACGCTGACCGGACAGCAGCGCGCTGCAAGCTGCACCCGATCCTACATCAGCCAGGTCGAGCGCGGGCTGAAGTCGCCGACGCTGCGCGTGTTTCGCGGGCTGGCGGAGGCGCTGGGACGAGCAGGGCGGAGCTGCTGCGGAAGGCAGAGGGCGGGGCGTAAGCTTGCGTGGGTGAACCGATTCTGCCTCCTTGACTGCGCTTTGTGGTGACGCTCGAAGCGTATTAATGCGAGCCACGTTGTTCAGAGCTTGATCGCCACGCGGCACGCCTTTGCACGGAGCCCCTCGTGAGCGCCCCTCCTCAGATCAGACGCGGGAAGTTCGTTCGGATTGCCAGCCTCTACTCCACGCTCATCGCCGTCTTCCTACTTTCCGGGCTGCCGCTGTTGTCCCCGATGAACTCTGTCGAATGGACGAACTTCACTGTGCTGCTGATCGTGGTAGTCGGTAGCGCCACACTCGCGTTCGCCCCGTCGCGGGTGTGGCGCGTGGTGGGCGTCGCGGCACGGGTACTCTGGGTGCTGGGCGTGGTGATGTTCATCCGCCATGTCGCGGGCGCGGGTGAGCTCGCCTGGGCCGAAGCTGGGCCGGCGCTGATCATCACGCATTTTCTCATCGTGAGCCTCTGGATATCCGTCATCACGTCCGCGACGCTCGTTCTGTGGCGTGACCAAGCGAGCCGTGTCCGCGCACGCTAGTGAGGAAACGATGCGCGCGCGTGTTTCGCGGGCTGGCAGAGGCGCTGGGGACGAGCGGGGCGGAGCTGCTGCGGAAGGCGGAGGGCGCGGGGTAGCCGGGCCGCATCGGTTGTGCTGCCCCTCGTACCCGCCCGGGCCGGCCGTGTAACGTGCGGTGCTACTGGCGTTCGCGGAGATAGCCAACCAGGATCCCGGCCCAGGCGCCTGCGCCCAGGCCGACGAATGGATATCCCAACGACGTGTACTGACAGAACATGTTGTCGCCGACATCACACGATTTCGGCATGATCGCATACCCGATCAGGCCGCCGACGACCGCCCCGCCGATCGCGTACGGCCTGAGCCGGCGCCTTAGTGCTCTGGCAGTCGTGTCGGCAGGCAGTTCGTAAAGCGAACCCGTTCGCGTCCGCTCCACGGGTGTGGGTGAAGGCCCGAAATCTCCACCGCCCGGGAGCGCGGGAGATGAACTAATCTCGATCGCGGCGGGGACGAACTGCGCGGGAGGCACGCGCTGCCCATGCGCTTCGGCGGATGAGAGGATCTGGATCATCGTGAATACGACGGCCAGCGGTGCGCACGCACGAACTCTCATTCACCCTCGCCGCGCAGCCGCAGGTACACCTCATCATACCGCGCCGCCACCGCGCCGAGATGCCCCGCGATCTCGCCCCAGCGCAGCTCCAGCTGGCTGCGCATCTCCCGCACCTCCTCCGAATCCTTGCCGCGGCGGGCAAGGCGGAGGGCGGACCACACGTTGCGGCTGTTCGTGACCATCTGGCGGGCGACCTGGGGGAGGGGGCCCGCGGTCGCGGCGAGCACCTGCTCCATGGCGCGGTGCGCGAGGCGGGCGGTGGCGGGGTCGTCCAGGTGGCCGGCGGCGAGCATGTGGTCCAGCAGGAAGGCGCGATACCAGTAGTGGCTCAGGCGGTCGGTGGCCGTCTTGACCGTGAGGAAGTACAGCAGCTTGCGCGAAAGGCGCTTCAGCAGGCCGAGGGTGAGGCGCAGCGGGAGCGTCGCGCATCCGCCCCGGCCGGCGGCGTCTTCCTCGTCCAGCGCCGTGCGCACCTCCGCCGGGATCGCGCGGCCGCGGGAGCGCGCCACCGCGCCGGGTATGCGCCTGCGGAAGTGCCCCTCGAAGGCGTCGTCCACGAAGGGAACCGGGATCAGCACGGAGAGCCCCGCCAGCGTGGCGTCGGCATACCGGGACCACTCGAAGGCGGTCGTCCGCTCGTCAGGCATCGCAGTCCCGAGTACCGGGTGAACAGGGCGTGGCCAGGGGAGTTCCAGCTCCTCGGTCATACCCGCCATCGCACGACGCAGGCCGGGGTGGCGCGTGCCCCATCAGCGAGTCAACTCGACGCGTAGATCTCCTGCAGCACCGCGATCCGGTCGGTGATCAGCCTGACCGCCTCGTCGCGGGGGAATTCCGCTCGGGCAAAGCCGTAGGTGTCGAGGTGGCACTTCGGGCAGTGGGTCGCGTCATCGTCGGCGACGCCTCCGCACGGGCAGGCGAATGCCGGTTTCTCCCCGCCGAGAAGGCCGCGGCGGGTGGTGGGCGTCCAGCGCGGCGGGAAGGTGCGCAGGATCGCCTCCCGCAACTGGACCGCCTCGTCCAGGTCGCGCGCCTGGTACATTCCCGGATGCCCCTTGAGGAGCCGGAGGGCTTCCTTGCGCGCGACGGCCTCCGGGTACTCGAGCGCGGTGGAGATGCGGCGGTAATCGACCAGGTGGAGCCGAACGAGGATCTGCATGATCGCCTCCCGCAGGACGGCCGATCTCGGGGCGGAGGTATGGCGGAGCATCAGGTAGAGGCGGTCCTTGGCCACCTCGGGATCGAGCGCGTTGAAGAAGCGGACGGCGCGCTCCATCGTGTGCGGGCTGTCCGACAGCGCATCCAGGCCCAGGAACGAGCCGAGCGCGTAGTCCGACATCTCGGCTACCGCGTGCTCGGTCGCGAACTCCCATACCTCGTCCGAGATCACCAGGGTCTTGTTCCTGATGTCCGACAGGAGCCGGTTGCGGCGAATCAGCACCTCCATCTGGTCGAATGGGAGCGGTGCGCCCGCATGGGCAGCGGCGGTCCCGGCAGCCTCGGTCCGGCGCGCCCGGACGGCGGTTCCGATGGCGTTCAGCATGAACATCGACTTCCCCTGCCCGGAGATCTCGTCGAAGTCGATCGTGAGGCCGAGCACGGCGTTCGCGCCGGCTGCGCGAGCTCGCCGGCGGAGCTGCTCCACCGCATCGTCGTACAGGCGCGAAAGCTGGTGGCCGTACGACTCTGAACGTCCGCCGAAGATGTCGCTGAAGTTGGCGAAGAGGTCGCTGAAGATGTTCGTGCCCGCCACCATGTGGACGGAGATCGGTCCGAGGTACGATTCCACTTCCCAGCCGATGATGGACGAGGTGTTGACGACGAGTACGCTGGAGGTGCTGTTCATGGGCGCGGCAACGGGTTGGGGGCAAACGGATGCAAAGGGAAACGCGGTATCAGCGAAGCCGCAGCCGCACCAGCAGCGCCCGGTGATCGGATGCGTCGGCCGGCAGCACGCGGGCGCTCAGGCAGCGCGACGCGCCGGTGAGGTACAGGTAGTCGATCCGCCGGTCGGGCGTGGCGACGGGGAAGGTGAACCCGTCGCCCTCGCCGCACTCCGGCCACGCATCGCGGAAGCCCGCCGCGCGCAGGTCGTCGTGGATGGCGCTCTGCGGGCGGGCGTTGAGGTCGCCGCCGATGAGCAGCGGCATCCCCCGCTCCCGCGCCATCTGCGCCACCCGCAGCACGGTGGCGATCTCCTGCGCGCGCCACAGCTCCTCGCCCGATGCGTCCAGGTGCGTGTTGAGCACGGCGAGCGGTCCGCCCGGCGCGTCCACCTCGGCCAGCAGCACGCCACGCTGCTCGCGGCCTTCCACCGTGCGCCCCGGCGGCGCGGTGACGGTGAGGGGGATGAGCGTGTCCGTGCGGATCGGCCAGCGAGAGAGGAGCGCCACGCCGTAGTCGCCGCCCTGGAAGCCGATCGTCCGCCCGAAGGCGACCGAGTAGCCGGTGAGGCGGGCCAGGATGGCGGGCTGGTCGGCCGGGCCGGAGCGGCGCGTGTTGCGGTCCACCTCCTGGAGGAGCACGAGGTCGGCCCCCGTGCTCCGCACCAGCTCCGCGACGCGCGGCAGGTTCTCGGCCCCGCCGGCATCCTTGCCCGCGTGGATGTTGTAGACCAGCACCGACAGCTCGCGCACGGGCGATGCGGCCGGAGGCGTGCTGGCGCAGCCCGCGGTCAGGGCGGCCAGCGCGAAAAGGGGGAGGCGGAGGATGTTGGTCACGGGCAGGCGAAGGTCGGGTGGGACGCCGCGTCGACCGGGAGCGGCGCATCGGCACCACAATGCCGCCCGCGCCGCCCGCACGCCAGCCCGGCCGCGGGTGCCCGATCGCTGCCGCGCGGCCCCGCTCCCAGCACGTGCCGTTTGCGATCCGCCGATGCGCGCGCATACCTTGGGAGTGCCGTCCTCCGCAACGCGGCGCTTGCCGCATCCCCGCACACCGGCCTGGCCTATGAACCGTACCTCCCGAAGCGGGATCTGCGCTCTCCTCGTCGCCCTCACCCTGGGAGCGTGCGCCACGCCCCCGGCGGCGAACGGCCCGGTGCCGCAGAGCTGGAGCGCCGACGAGGCGCAGATCCGCGCCGCCATGCAGGCATCCTCCGACGCCTGGAACCGCGGCGACCTCAAGGGGCACCTCGCCATCTACGTGGATTCGGTCACCTTCATGACCCCCAACGGCCCCCGCCCCGGCGTGGCGGCGATCGAGGAATCGTTCACCCGGACTTTCTTCCAGGGCGGCAGGCCCAAGCAGAACCTGCGCTTCGAGCAGATGGTGGTGCGGCCGCTGGGCCCCGGCTCCGCGCTGGGCACGGGCCGCTTCATCCTCTCCGGCGGCGGCCAGGCGGACAATACCGGCTGGTTTACCCTCGTCTGGATCCGCACCGCCGCCGGCTGGCGCGCCGTCCACGACCACTCCGGCTGACGGGCCGTCGGATCGCCGCAACACGAACCTGGGATTGTGGGGTATCGATATTCCACCTCCACGAGTTGAACCACGAACCAGCCGGGGACGATGACTGACCGCGACGCGAAGATCGACTACCTGGAGCAGTACATCCCGGAGCTCGCTGAGGCAGCCGGGACGCAGGCGTACTGGGCATCGCTCGCTGCGGGTAACGACGTCCTGGTCATCGAAGAGGGAGCGATCTACCGCATCTCTCCGGACGGCTCCCGCACCTTCGTCCAAGCGACCGATCCTCCGGTCACACTCGACACCGGAGTCGAACGCGTGCTTTCGTGAGCACGGACACGCCCCGGCTGCGGATGTTCGCCGGGCCGAACGGATCGGGAAAGAGCACCATCAAGTCGGTCATCCGCCCGGAGCTGATCGGCACGTATATCAATCCCGACGAGCTGGAGCAGCAGATTCGTGATCAGGGCGCCGTCGACCTGCGGGCCTTCGGAGTCCATGCAACCCAGGACGAGATCGACGCGTTTTTTGAATCCTCGGCCCTCCTCCAGCGCGGCGGACTCACGACGGCGGCGCGCACGATCCGCGTTCGGGGCGATTCGATTGAGTTCGGGGACGTGGCGGCGAACTCCTACTTCGCTTCAGTCATCGCCGATTTCCTTCGCCGCAAGCTCGTCGCCTCCGGGGCCTCGGTGACGTTCGAGACCGTGATGTCTTCGCCCGACAAGGTCGATTTCCTTCGCGCTGCCCAGGCGCAAGGCTTCCGAACCTACCTCTATTACGTCGCCACCGGAGACCCTCTGGTGAACGTGTCGCGAGTGAAAAATCGGGTGCAGCTCGGCGGACACCCGGTGGCCGAAGAGAAGATCATCAGTCGCTACGCGCGCTCACTCGAGCTGCTCATCGCCGCGATCCATGCTTCCAATCGCGCGTACATCTTCGACAACTCCGGGAGCAAACCGATCTGGCTCGCTGAAGTTACGTACGGGCGGGTGCTGGAGATGAAAACAAGCCGGGTTCCCGCTTGGTTCAAACGCCACGTCTGGGATCGGATGGGTTCGCAGGAAGCGGAGTAGCCGCCCCTCGCACTGTTGGGCATCCGTGCCAGCGGTCGGATGAATTTCCGGAGGGGGGGTTGATGGATGGCGACGAGGGTTTTACATTCATGACCTGTCGAGCGCCAGGGTCGATTAGCTCAGTTGGTTAGAGCGCTCGCCTCACATGCGAGAGGTCCGGGGTTCGAGTCCCTGATCGACCATATACGCCTGCTTAGCTCAGTTGGTTAGAGCATCTGACTGTTAATCAGAGGGTCCCAGGTTCGAGTCCTGGAGCAGGCGCCTTCTAGTAGAGCCCCCTGGTGTAATTGGCAACACGCCTGACTCTGACTCAGGAAAGTCCAGGTTCGATCCCTGGGGGGGCTACTTTCTCCCAACACGAAGCGCCCGAGCTGCCAAGCTCGGGCGCTTCGTGCATTCCGGGGGATGAATCGGCTGAAGCCGGCTCGGGAGCCGCCTCAACGAAGTGATCCGCCCCCTCTCTCGATAACTGCGAGGGCGCAGCCCTCTCCTGTTATCGGGAGAGGGGGCAGCGAGGAACGAGCGGGGGTGAGGGCCTCATCCGCACACCCCGCACTCCAGCTCGGCCGCCCAGTGGCCCTCGTCGTCCCGCCGGAAGCCGGTGACGCGCCGCGGGACGCCGGGGCCGAAGCGCGGGTCCCGCTTCACGCCCGGCGCGAGAGGTGGACCGAGAGCGCGGTGTAGAGCGCGGGGTACACCAGCGACAGCCACACCAGCCACCCCGGCGGGCTCGGGTAGCTCGTGAGCATCCAGATCGTCATCCCCAGCCACACCGCGGCGCCCAGCAGCAGCGGCATCTTGAACGGGCGCGGCGCCAGGTTGGGGTAGATGAAGCGCACCGGGAGCACCGTGAGCAGCGCAAGCGCCAGCAGGAGCACGGCATTGATCCACGGGCCGCCGAAATGGTGCGCGATGCCGGCGTAGAACGCCACCACGTTCCAGTACGACGGGAAACCCAGGAAGAAGCCGGCGTTCTCGTCCTTGGCGCCCGTGTTGGCAAAGCCGAAGAGCGAGGCCATCAGCGCCGGCACGATCCACAGGAGGCGCGGCTCCGGCACCCATCCCATCCGCCACACCAGGAGGAGCGGGAGGAAGGTGAAGGTGAGGTAGTCGACGATGTCGTCGATGGTGCGCCCGTCGATGGCCGGAGCCCAGCGCTTGACCTGCCATGCGCGCGCGAGCGGCCCGTCGGTGGCGTCCACCAGCACGGCGGCGACGTTCAGGAGGAAGAAGCGCACCGGCGACGGATTCTCGCCGCACAGCTCGATGGCCGCGGCGAAGCCGAACGCGACCCCCGACGCCGTGTAGGCGTGGACGGCGTAGCCGCGCGCCCGCTGCCCGAAGTTGGGTGCGCTCACTCGCGTCGCGGGCGGTCGTCGCCCGTGCGCGCGGCCTCCGCCTCCAGCTCCACCTTGTCCTCCGCCTCCTCCAGGTCCCCCTCGCCGACCGGGGTGGGGGGCTGCTCGCGCGAGGCATCCGGCTCGTAGCTCAGCTCCACCAGCATGGGAAAGTGGTCGGAGCCGATGTGGGGAAGCCGCTGCAGCTCGCAGAGGCGGAAGTGGTTTGAGTGGAAGACGTGGTCCAGCGGGTAGCGGAAGATCGGGTTGTTGGCGTTGAAGCTGTTGAAGAAGCCGCGCCCCACCCGCGGGTCCAGCAGCCCGCTCAGCCGCAGAAAGAGCTCGCTCACCGGCGACCAGGCGACGTCGTTCAGGTCGCCCGCCACCACGGTCGGCACGTCGCCGGCGGCGCGGATGGCGCGGCCCATCAGCACCAGCTCCGCGTCGCGCGGGGTGGAGTCCTGGTCGCGCAGCGGCTCGGGCGGGCGCGGATGGAGGCCATGAAGCGTCACGCAGTCGCCGCTCGGCAGCTCCAGCACCGCGTGCACCGAGGGGATGTCGTCCTGCACCATGTACTCGATCTTCGCGTCCACCAGCGGGAGGCGCGAGAAGAGCATCATCCCGTAGTAGTTCTCCTGCGGCTGGTGGACGACGTGCGGATACTCCTCCACCAGCGGCTGCAGCGCACGCGCCCACCGCTCGTTCGTCTCCACCGCGAGCACCACGTCCGGGTCCGCCTCGCGGATGACGTCGAGGAGCCGCTCGTGCTCCTCGTTCTCCATCAGCACGTTGGCGATGAGGAGCCGGATGGTGGAGCCCCCCTCGGCGCGCCGCTGGCGGGGCCCGAGCGCGCTCCGCTCCACCTGCACGCGGTGCAGCGGCGTGTACGGAAAGATTTCGCGGAGCTGCACCGCGACCGCCGCGCCCACCGCCCCCAGGAACGCCTTCTCCAGGGGGCGCCCCCGGTAGAAGTAGAGCGCGTACCCGCCCCCGGAAACCGCGGCGATGGTTGCGATCTGCACGCGTGGAAAGTCCCACAGCCGCACGAACCAGTGCGGGCTGCGGCTGAAGCTGAGCAGCGTGCCGACCGTGGTGAGCGATCCCAGTCCTACCGCGGTCCACCGGAGCACCCCTGGCAGCATTTCTGGCTCGATGTTCGTGTGTGGAGGAGCGGCTCGCGGGCGCCGGGTGCGGCCCCAACGGTGGGATAAAGCAACACACGGGCCGGAAGATCGAGCCCGTGTGTTCAGGAGCGCTTGCCGGGCGGCGCGTCAGGGGGGCGGCTGCGGGTCGCGGGCGGTGTCCGTCTTCACCAGCCGGCCGATCTCGATGTGCGAAGTGGAGAGGTCGCCCGCGATGTCGGCCATCCGCTCCGTCATCTCGATCACGGTCCGCACGCCGTCGCCCCACACCTGGCTCACGTAGCAGTCGCCGGCCTTGAACATGATGCGCTGCGCCTCCTCCATCGCCTGCAGCGCTTCCCACACGAGATCGCGGGCGTGCTCCAGGTGGTCCACCGAGGTGCGTTCCCGATCGGGCATGTGTTGGGCTCGCGTGGGTGAAGGCGTTGTTACTCGGGCGCCTGTACGACGTCCGCGAACTCGGGGTGGCGCGCGGCGTACTCGCGCGCAAAGGAGCAATACGGCACCACCTTGTGCCCCTTCTCGCGCGCCTGCTCCAGCGCCGCGCGCACCAGGCTCCCGCCGATCCCCTGCCCCTCCAACGCCGGCGGCACGCCGGTGTGCAGGAGGAAGAGCTTCCCCTCGCGCCGTTCGTAGGTGAGCACCGCGACCCCTTGCGGCGTCTCTGCCTCGAACTGCCCCTCGGCCTCGTTGTCCACGACCGCTGATTGTGTCATGCTCCTCCTTGGTGTGGCGAGTGAACTCGCTGCAACAACAGCACAAAGTCCGCCTGCGCGGACTCGGCGTTCAGATTCGCCCCGGCCGCGGGAGCCCGCGCCGCATCGTAGGGGCGTGATTCATCACGCCCACCCTGGCCCTTCCTCGACCTGCGCAGTGCACGACCAACTCGTAGGGGCTGACCTGCGTGTCCGCCCACCCTCCTCCCCGCCCCGACCGACGCATCCCGCACCGATCCTCGTAGGGGCCGCCCCACGTGGCTGCCCGTGCCCGCACCCGCGCCGGAACCCGCGGCCACATTGGTGACAACCTCACTCGCCGAACACACGCGCGCAACGCCGCACCCGAACCACCCCGCCCTAATGCACTCACGCACTCTTCCGCCTCCGCCACTCCCCGCACAGATCCCGCGCGGCCTCCTCCCAGCCGGGAAACCGGAACTCGAATCCCGCCTCCAGCAGCCGCCCCGGAACCACACGCCGGCTCTTGAGGATCAGCTCCGTCTCGGTGCGCAGGAAGACGGCGCCGATCTCCAGCATCCATCGCGTCGCGGGGAGGCCGACACGCGTGCCCCACGCCTCGCGCAGCACGCGCATGAAGTCGTCGTTGGGGAGCGGAGTGGGAGCGGCCAGGTTCACCGCCCCGGAGAAGTCGTCGCGGTCGATCAGCCAGCGGACGGCCCGCGTGAAGTCCTCGTGGTGGATCCACGACACGTACTGCCGCCCATCCCCCGAGCGCCCGCCCAGCCCGCGCCGCACCAGCCCCAGGAGGACGTCGAAGACGCCGCCCGCGTCGGGGCTCATCACCATCGCCGAGCGGAGCGCGACCTTGCGGGTGTGCGGCACGGGCGCCTCGTCGAACGCGCGCTCCCACGCCCGCGCCACCTCGATGCTGAAGCGCCACGTATCCGGCGCCCCCGGCTCGTCGCCGCCGACGATGCCGGTGGCCTCGTCGTTGGGCGCGTCGAAGCGGTGGGCGTAGATGGTGGCCGTGCTCGATTGAAGCCACACGCGCGGCGGCTGCGCGCAGCCGGCGATGGCCTCGCCCAGCACGCGCGTCGAGTCCACGCGCGACTCGAGGATCTCGCGGCGGTTGGCGGCGTTGTAGCGGCAGTTGACGTTGCGGCCCGCGAGGTTGATCACCACGTCCGCGCCCTCCAGCTCCGCCGCCCACGGACCGATCGTCTTCGCGTCCCACGTCACGGAGCGCCAGGGCCCCGCGCTCGCGGATCGCCCCAGCACCACCACCTCGTGCCCGTCGCCCCCGAAGTCGCGCGCGAGCAGCGTTCCCACCTGTCCCGACCCACCGGGGAGGACGATCTTCACTTCGCCTTTGATGCACCTGGTCGCGTGACGCACACCCGCCACGAGTATAGCGGGCGAGCCGAACACGCGGCCAGCCCGGAAGGCACATCGGACATCGGGAAAGCTGCTCTACCTCGTCTGCCGCTCACGTTCCCCACCTGCGCCTGCGAGATCACGCGCATGGTTCGGCCACCACCCGGATCTTCCGCGCCGCGCCGTAGAAAAGCCGCGCCCCCTCCTCCGCCGCCACGCCTAACGCGCGCGCCGGGCCGAAGAAGCCGCGCAGCGCATCCGCATCGCAGCACTCGAGATGGCCGGGGAGGACGCGCGGATCGTAGAAGCGGAAGCGCATGGACTCGCCATCCGGTGACCGCACCACGAGCAGCTCGCGGAGATGGCGGGCCAGCGCCACCAGACCGCAATCCGCCACCACGAACACGCCCCACGCATCCGCCGCCCGCGTCTCCGCGATCCACTCCAGCAGCTCCGCGTCCGTCTCGAACAGGTACGGCGCGATCGCCCACAGCGCCGCGTCCTCCGTACCCGCGAACAGCGAAACCGCGCGCGCTCCCCGCTCCCACGCCATCGGCGGCACGTCCGCGCGGTCGCACGCGTCAATGATGGCGTACAGCTCCCCCGCCTCCGCGTACCGCCGGAGCTGCGCGGCCTCGACCACGGCCTGCGTCATCGCGCAGGCGCGGCCTGAGGTGGCCATGCGGGCGGCGGTCCGAGGGGCGCCGGGCCGGGGATGTGAGCGGTCTCGCGCCTCAAGTCGATTCTTGCCGGCACCGGAGAGTTGCTCACCTCCTGTCCGATGGGTGAAGCCGTGAGGCGAGTCGCGTATGCCCGTGCGCCGGCGCCGCCTCCGTTGTACCTGGCCCATGCCTGGCGCGCCCATTCACGCCACGTCATACCGGCGGTGTACTCCCCACGCAGGTTGCTGGTCAGGAAGAGGTTCAACCCGTTCCGTACGTTCTCGCGCCAATCCCACGCCACCTCGCGGACAATCTGCCGGTTCGGGAGCCTGGTGTACTGCGAAACGCCGACTCCGAAGTCGAACGTGGCGAGTGGAAAGTTCGGTGGGTCATCGGGCCAGTCGAAGCGCACTCCCCTGTAGCTCGTCCCCGTCTGCGCGCGTGCTTTGAACTGGGTGTAGTCGGATTCGTGGGCGAATACGGCCCGCACCATCGTCAGTACGTTCTCATTGCGGCCGGCGAGAACACGCACCAGGTGATCGACTACTTCCCTCTGCTGGGGATTGGACCCGCCGATCCGCAGGTGGACGTAGTCCAGCAGCCACGCAGTGGAACCTGGGGGACGCGCCGCCACGGTGAGCAGCGCGTGGCCGCCCATGAGGTTCGCGGGACTGTTGTAATCGTAGCGCACCGCTGGATCGGGAGTGCCGGCGAACAGGGTGAAGTCCGCCGCGGTGCTCCGCCCCTGCCATTCGAGCTGATGGATCTCCGAGCGGCCCGAGTAGCGCGAGTTCCCGGTGTTGATGTGGCGCGACAGGACGTGGCGGCACTGCAGGCGCCAGTGGATCGGCGTCTGCCGGGGAGAGAAACCGCGAAGCGTGCAGCGAACTGCGATCGGCGGCATGGCCGGGGTGCCCGTGATCGCCAGCACGTTTCGGTTGAACTCGGGAGCGCGCGGAACTCCGCCGGCTCGGTAGCCGGGTGGATCCTCGCGATCGAGATTCGCGATCTGGAGCGCCGGTCCCGCTGTCTGCAAGGTGTTGCCGCCGCTCCGCGCAACGGGATTCGCGCCCGGAGCCGCGAGCACCGTCCGCCGCCGCGGTGGCTGAAGGCCCGTGTCGGAGTCGGGGAAGTTGTTGTCCAGAATGCGCGGGTCGGTCGCGGCGGGCGCGCTCTCGGCTATGGCGGGCACGGATGGTCGAGGTGAGAGGTCGGCGTAAGTATCAGTAGCCAAGAGCCCGCAACCGCTCGCGAACCGCCGCTGCCGTGCGCAGGCCGTGCACCTTCCCAGAGACGGATTCCAGGTGCACGAACCGCGTCCCATTCCAATCAAAAACGGCGACGTTGTTCTCCACGTTCCAGTCGCGATTCCCACGATCATCGGCTGGGCCCCGGCCTTCGGCGCGGATGATCAGCACGAGCTCGCGCACGGCGTCCCGGTCCGCGTTGGCGCGGAGTGCCGCCCGCACCTCGTAGGCGGGCGCGGCGACTTCCCACAACGAGACTTCGTCGAGCGGAAGCACGTGGCGGCGGTAATGACCCGGACAGCCGGCAGCGGGCGTCAGCACCCACCCGTGCAGCAGCCCAGACGACCGGGTGCCGAACAGTGCAAGGATGTCGCGGGGCGTGAATCCGAAATCACCCTCCAGCGCGCGGTGCGACAACTCCGTTCCGGCTGGCCGCACCCGCATCAGGAACGCCGTCGCGCTCTCTCCGGCACGCCGGCGCACGGCCGCGGTATCGCCGCACGAGCTCGTCCGAGCGTTGGTTTGCGCCACACCACGGGCGGACTGGTTCGCGGCTGCTGAATGCGCGGCAACCGGCGCGGACGCCGCAGCGAGTCCCAGCGCGCTCCACGTCAGCGCTTTCCTGATCTTCTTAAACTTGAGAGGGCGCATGTCAGCTTCGTAGAGAATCGGTGCGCGCGGACGAGCGCGACGATGGCCGCGCACACCGGCCAGATGGAGATACCCCGGATCACGGAGGTGGGCACGTCAGCTTCCGTGGCGGGCGCGGAGGGCGTCGGCGGTGGAGGCGTCGAGGCGGCCCGTCTCCTCGAGGCCGGCGGCGGCCTGGAAGAGGCGGAGCGCTTCCTCGGTCTGCGGGCCGGGGACGCCGTCCACCTCGCAGGCGGCGAAGCCGAGGTTGCGGAGGCGGCCCTGCGCGCCGCTGATCTCTTCGGCGGGGTCGAGGTGGCCGAACGCGAGATCGAAGCGCTCCTCGGCTTCGGCGACGGGCTGGCCCGTGTGGGCGGGGAGCACCAGCTCGCCTCGCCGCGCATCGCAGGGGATGCGCGCCTCCAGCCAACCTTCGCCGTCCGTGCTGCCGGAGTGCCAGAAGCCGTCCACGCAGAGCTGGTATGGCTGCGCGGTGCGCGGTGCGTCGCCATCGCGCAGGAGGCGGAGGCGGAAGACGGTGGTGCGGCCCTTGACCGTGTAGCGGTTGCGGGTCTGCACGGCGCAGGGGCGCGGGGCGGGCTCCGGCTCGGGGACGAAGAGAATGTCTCCCGGCTGGAGCACGGCGGGGTCGGGGCGGCGCGCGCGCAGCTCCGCGTTCTCCGGGTGCTCCCAGAGGGCGGCCCACGCGGTGCCGCGCTGTGTGGCGATGCTGAGCGCGCATTCGCCCTGGGCGAGGGTGTGGAGGGGCATCGGGGGATTGTGCGGTGGCGGGGAAGTACTTTCCCCCTGGTGGGGAAATCGGAGTGGCGTTACAATGAAAGAAGGCTTCTTCGGTGCGTCAAGTCCCGCGTCCATCCACCTCCACCCCGCCTGCCGATGCTCCCCGCTGCCCGAGTCGGCGACATGCACGCCTGCCCGATGTGCGACGGCCCCAAGCCGCACGTGGGCGGACCCATACTCCCCGCAGGCGTGCCCACGGTATTTCTGGCCGGCATGCCCGCGGCGGTCGTGGGGACGACGTGCACCTGCGCGGGGCCGCCGGACACCATCGTGCGCGGCTCGGCGACGGTGTTCATCGGCGGGAAGCCGGCGGCGCGGATGGGGGACACGACGATGCACGGGGGCGTCATCACGGCGGGCGCCCCAACGGTGCTGATCGGCGATTCGGGCGGCGGCGGGGCAGGCACTCCGCAGGCCGCCGCCATGAGCGCCGCGCGCCAGTCCGCCGTTCCCTTTATCTCCACCAGCACCGCGGCATCGGACGCGGCGACGGTGTGGACCGAGATCGAGCTGGTGGACGACGACAGGCTGCCGGTGCCCGGCGAGGCGTTCGTGGTCACCACGCCGGACGGGCGCAGCATCGAAGGCGCGCTGGACGCCAACGGCTACGCCCGCCTGGATGGACTTGAACCGGGAAGGTACCGCGTCGACTTTCCGCGGCTGGATGGCCGCTCGTGGACCGCTGGAGGGTGAGCAGTCTTGACCGGCAATCTCTGACGGGCCTCGCCTAGCGCGGTCCCGCGAGGAGCGTGTCCTGGATGGCCGGGAGCACGCGAAAGGTTGTCAGCGTGAGGTCGAAAAAGGGCGCGCCGTCCTGCGTGAGGCGCATGGTGCGCGGCCAGCGCACGCCAGCGTCCTCGATCTCGCCAGCGAGCCACGCCTCCTGCACCACGGGATTGCCCGTGGTGGCGTCGTGGATGCGCGCGCGGATGCGTGAGAGCCGCCCGGTAACGTCCACGTACAGCTCCACGTCCGGCCGCCCCGGGTTTCGCGCGAGGATGCCGCGGTGCCCCGTGGAATCCGGCGGCAGGGCGGTGAGCGTCACGCCCGGCGCACGCAGCGGCACCAGGCGCATCACGGAGTAGAAGTAGAACTCCTCTTTCTCGCTGGCCATCATCAGCGGCGGCATCGGGGCGAAGCCGTTCGCGCCCACGAGCCATCCGCGCGGCGACGCGAGCACGATGTGGCGCATCGTCGACGGCCCGCGCTCCACCGCGTAAGTGGACACGACCGCCGTGTCGGGCGGCTGGATGGCCCAGCGGCCGCGGATGGGAACGGTGCGTCCTCCAGCGTGCACCGTCGCGTCCGCGTCCCAGGTGAGGCCGCGCGCCCGCTCCAGCGCCTCCGCACCCCCCGCCTGCTCGATGGCCCGCGCCAGGATCCGCGCCGGCTCGTCCTCGGTGCGCGCGCCGGGCGCCGCGGATGCGCAGCCGGCGAGCAGGAGGAGGAAAAGGATCGGGATGCGCATCGCTGGTCGTGGCGAAAGGGGAGGATAGCGCAGAGTCAGGATTTGGAGCCGCACTCGGGGCAGAACTTGGCGGAGGCGGGGATCTCCGCTTCGCACGAGCCGCAGTTGCGCTTGAGGGCGACGGGGGTGCCGCACTCGGGGCAGAACTTCGCGCGGCCCACCGGCGCACTGCACTCGGGGCAGCTCACGACGCGCTGCTGCAGGTCCTCTTCGCTGACGGTGGCGCGCTCGTACGCGGCCTCGCGGGCGCGCTCGATCTTGGCCTCGCGCTGGATGACGGCGAGCTCCGCGTCCAGGCGCGGGACGCAGGTGGTGCAGGTGCCCTCGTCCGGGTTCCAGCAGTTGTCGCAGAAGTGGTTGGCGCACCGGGGGCAGCGGCGGAAGTGCGTCCGCGCCTCCTCCACGGCGGTGCGGAACGCTTCGTCGCGTGCCTTCTGCCATCCCGCGCTGCGCACGTGGCTGAGCGCGTTGCGCGCCGAGCCAAAGATCCCGCCGAAGACGCTCTCCGCCACTCCGAGCACGCTGTCGGCCGTGCCGGTGGCGTAGCGGTCGAAGGGGGAGCGCCAGGCGTCGTGGCACCCTTCGCAGTAGAACTCGAACTGGAACCCGGTGTCCGTCGAGAGATCCTGGTGATTGTCGGAGAACTGGATCTCGCTCATGGCTTTCCCTCGTTTTTCGGCGGGGTGGGATGCGGCGGGGCGGTGCAGACGGGGAGTATAGGCGTGCACGATCAGGGGCAGCAAGCATGTTTTTCGGGTACCTCGATGCTATCCGGGCTCTTCGGCGAGCGCGCGAAGCTTCAGCATCGTGGCCCAGTTGCGCGCCGTCCCCCGGTCGCCGAGCAGGCGGTTGAGGGCGTCGGGGAGGCGGCTTTCCAGGACGCCGTCCCTGCACCACGCGTACGCCACGCGCCGGCCGAGGGCGAGCGAGTCCGTGCCCCAGTCCTCCTTCGCCAGCGGCTCGAGCAGGGCACGATCCGCGGGGTCGCGCAGCACGGTGACGAGGAACCGCGAAGGATTGTCCACCTCGCCGAACGGATTCCCGTCGACCGCCTCCGCCACCTCCGCCGCGGTGAGCACGGTGACGCGCGAGGAGATGCCCGTCTTCGCGACGATCGCCTCCTCGATGCGCGCCGCGGCGTCCTCCGGCTCAGTATCCGTGGCCGTGTAGACGACGTTGCCGCTGTTGAGGAGCGTCTTCACGTCCCCAAAGCCGAGCTCCGCGACCAGCGCGCGCAGATCCGCCATCGCGATGCGCTTCGCCTTCCCAACGTTGATGCCGCGCAGCAGCGCGACCTGCTTTCCAGTCATGATGCCGGGTCGGCGACTCAGTGCGTGAACAGCACGACGAAAACCGCCGCCGCGACTACCAGGAACGCGAGTACGAAGGAGACTGTGCCGAGCGCGAGCTGGACGGGGACACCGACCGGGCGCGGCCGGCGGAGGGTGGACGCGATCACCCACGCGCTGATCGCCATCGGCACGGCCACGACCGCGGTGTGGAGGACCATCGTCACGGCGTCGAGGTGCGCGAAGTGCGCGCCGTGGATCACCAGGGGGAACAGGCTCGTGGCCACGACGGCCACGATCCAGGCGGCCCAGAGCCCCCGGAGGCCGAAACGGCGCCCCGCCACCACCGTCAGCAAGACGTAAACGACGAGCAAGACGAGAGATAGAGCGACAAACGACCAATCCACGTCGACGGATGCGATGCTGAAGTGCATGGGCGAGGCTCCCCGGGATTCAACGGTCGATGCGGCGGGCGACGCATATTGCTCCGCGCCGCGAGAGGTTGTCAACGGAATCGCGCGGGAGAGGTGATGCGGAGCCCCGCACGGCCCGCCGCTTGCGAAGGCCGCGCGCCCTACGCAGGGCACCCATGGGACTGGAGGGAACGATGAAGATGCGGCTGAGAGCGGTGGGCGATCAGGTGATCGTCATCACGGGGGCGGACAGCGGGATCGGGCTGGCGACGGCGCGCGAGGCGGCGCGGCGCGGGGCGCGGGTGGTGATCAGCTCGCGCAACGCGGAGGCGCTCGCCCAGATTGCGGACGAGCTGCGCGCGTTGGGCACGGAAGCCGAGTGGCTGGCCGGCGACGTGGGCGACGAGCGGGCGATGCGCGAACTGGCGCGCGTGGCGGTGCACGCCTTCGGGCGCATCGACACGTGGGTCAACAACGCCGGCATCGGGATGTATGGCGAGCTGGAGCGGACGCCGCTGGGCGATGCGCGGCGCCTCTTTGAGACCAACTACTGGGGGATGGTGCACGGCGCCCTCGCCGCCCTGCCGCACCTTAGGCAGAACGGCGGCGCGCTGATCAACGTGGGGAGCGTGGAGAGCGGCGTCCCCATTCCGATGCACGGGCACTACGCGGCCAGCAAGCACGCGGTAAAGGGCTTCACCGATGCGCTGCGCATGGAGCTGGAGCACGACGGCGCGCCGGTGGCGGTGACGCTCATCCGCCCCGCCTCCATCGACACGCCCTTTACCGAGCACGCGCACAACCACATGGAGGGCGCCGATCCCGAGATTCCGCCCCCCGTCTACGCGCCCGACGTGGTGGCGGACGCCATCCTGCACTGTGCCGAGCACCCGCGCCGCGAGCTGATCGTGGGCGGTTCGGGGAAGCAGATGTCGATGATGTGGCGCTGGGCCCCGCGCCTCTTCGGCAGCTACGCGGAGAACGTGGTGTGGGACCAGGAGCGCGCCCCCCGCGGCACCAAGCGCCGCAACGACGCGCTCTACGCGCCGACGACGGCCGGCAGCGAGCGCGGCGACTACCCGGGGCACGTGATGGAGTCCAGCGCGTACACCAGCGCCGCCGAGAACCCGCTCCGCTCCGCCCTGCTCCTGGGCGTCCTGGGCGTAGGGACGGTGTGGGCGGTGCGCTCCGGGCTCTTTGGGCGGGTGTACGGCGGGGCGCGCGAGCGCATCACCGGCGGCGGCGACACGATGTCGCGCGCCAACCGCGAGATGCGGCACGTGCTGGAGCACCTGGAGATGCTGGGCGGCGAGCCCGTCGAACAGCTCACCCCCGAGGAGGCGCGGCGCCAGCCCACCCCCGCCGAGGCGGTGATGGCGCTGCTGCGCAAGCACGGCAAGAGCGCCGAGCCGGAGGAGGTGGGGAGCGTGGTGGAGCGCACCATCCCCGGCCCCGGCGGGCCGCTGCCGGTGCGCATCTACGCGCCGCGCGGGGCGGGGCCCTTCCCCGTCATCGTGTACACGCACGGCGGCGGGTGGGTGATCGCCACCAACGACACCTACGACTCGTCCGCGCGCGCGCTTTGCAACGCGGTGGGCGCGGTGGTGATGTCGGTGGAGTACCGCAAGGCGCCGGAACACCGCTTTCCGGCCGCGCACGAGGACGCCTACGCGGCCTACGTGTGGGCGCTCTCCAACGCCGCGGAGATCAACGGCGACCCGTACCGCATCGCGCTGGCGGGGGAGAGCGCGGGGGGCAACCTGGCGATCTCCACGGCAGTGATCGCGCGCGACCGGGGGGTGCGGCTGCCTGCGCACATCCTGGCGGTGTACCCCATCGCCGACGGCAACACGGACTCCGAGTCGTACGAGGAGAACGCGGACGCCAAGCCGCTGAACCGGCCGATGATGCAGTGGTTCCTGCACCACTACCTGCGCGGCGCGCCAGACACGGGGCACCCGCTGATCTCGCTGATCCACGCGGACCTGCACGGCCTGCCGCCGGTCACCCTCATCGCGGCGGAGATCGACCCGCTCCGCTCGGACAGCGACCAGCTGTACGACCGGCTGCGCGACTCGGGCGTGCCGGTGAAGTACCACCTCTACAAAGGCGTCACCCACGAGTTCTTTGGGATGGGCGCCGTGGTGGGCGAGGCGCGCAAGGCGGTGAACAAGGCCGCCGCCGCCCTCAGCTCCGCCCTGGAGCGGCCGACGGCGTAACGCTCCTTCGAGGGATGTGGAGCGGGCCGGCGGCAGCTGCCGCCGGCCCGCTTCGTCATCGTCCCACCGCGCGGATCAGTTCGTCCTTGGTCATCTTGCTGCGCCCCTCGATCTTTCTTTCCTTTGCCATGTTGTAGAGCTCGTCGCGCGTGTGCTCCTCCAGCGGGCGGTTGGGGTTCCCCGTGCCCTGCGTGCGCTTGTTGGGGGTGCGCCCTTCCTGGCGGCGCTTCTTGTTGACCGTGCGCCCGGCGATCTCCTGCGCCTCGTCCTCCGGCACGCCGCGCGCTTCGGCGCTCTCCTTGACGTGCTCGTACATCCGCTCGTCCTTGCGATTCCATCCGCGGGGCATCGCCGCCTCCTCTCCCGGGTTCGCGTTCCGTCGCCGCGCCGTGGGGTGCCACCTCCGTGCCATGTGGTGTATCACCCTACGGAAGTGCAGCGGATGCCGCCTTTCGAACCGGAGCGCGGCGGGCGATCATTGTTCGTGATTCAACGTACGCAGTAACTCGTGGCTGGAGGATGAGATGAGCGGACCGGAGCGCCGCTGGGCCAACCCGGAGGAGCTGAGCCTGAAGCGTGCGGGACGGCTGTACGGGCGCGGATTGACGCTGCGCTGCCCGCACTGCGGCAAGGCGCGGCTGCTGAATACGTGGTTCAAGCTGAAGCACAAGTGCCCGGAGTGCGGGCTGCGTTCGGACCGGGGGGAGGAGGACTTCTTCCTGGGCGGGATCATGTTCAACTACGTCTTTTGCGGGCTCGTCTTCCTGGCCGTGGTGGTGCTGCTCGTCGTCGTCACCTGGCCGGACGTGCCGTGGGACCTGCTGCAGTGGGGCGGGATCGCGTTCATCGCCGTCCTTCCGTTCCTCTTCTATCCCTTTTCGCTCACCACCTGGCTCGCGTCGGACATCCTGATCAAGCCGGTGACGGACGAGGAGATGGAGTGGCACCGCGCCAGCCGCGAGGGCGAGTTCCGCAAGCAGCGCGACCGCTGAAAACCCTCACACAGAGAGCACGGAGGGAACTTCAAGACGCAGAGAAACACCTTATGTTGTTCTTTCCGTGCCCTCTGTGTCTCTGTGTGAGGCTGTTGTTGCCGCGCGCACCACCGGCGCCACGCGCGTGCCGAACAGCTCGATGGAGCGCATGACCTGGCGGTGCGGCATGGTGCCGACGCTGAACTGCACCATGAAACGGTCGTGCCGAAAGATCTCGTGCTGAAAGAGGATCTTCTCCGCCACCTCCTCCGGGCTCCCCACGAAGTTGGCGCCTCGCAACGTGCGCGACGCGTCGAACGCCGCGCGCGTGAGCGGAGGCCAGCCGCGCTCGCGGCCGATGCGGTTCATCGTCACCGCCGTGGGGCCGAACGCCTCGTCCGCCGCCTGCCGTGAGCCGTCCGCGATGTAGCCGTGCGAGTTGATGCTGACGGGGAGCTTCGCGGGATCGTGCCCGGCGCGGCGGGCGGTCTCGCGGTACAGCTCCACGAACGGCGCGAACCGCTCCGGCTGCCCGCCGATGATGGCGAGCGCCATCGGCAGTCCCAGCGTGGCGGCGCGCGCCACCGACTGCGGCGTGCCGCCCACCGCCACCCACACCGGCAGCGGGTCCTGGATGGGGCGCGGATACACGCCCTGCCCCGTGAGCGGCGCCCGGTGCCGGCCCGACCACGTCACGCGCTCCCCCTCGCGCAGCTTCAGCAGCAGTCCCAGCTTCTCGGCGAAGAGCTCGTCGTAGTCGCCCAGGTCGTAGCCGAAGAGCGGAAACGACTCGATGAACGACCCGCGCCCCGCCATGATCTCCGCCCGCCCGCCGGAGAGCAGGTCGAGCGTGGCGAAGTCCTGGAAGACGCGAACCGGATCATCCGAGCTGAGCACGGTGACGGCGCTGGTCAGGCGGATGCGCTTCGTCCTCATCGCCGCGGCGGCGAGGACGACGGCGGGGGACGAGGCGACGTAGTCCGGGCGGTGGTGCTCGCCCACGCCGAAGACGTCCAGCCCCACCTGGTCCGCCAGATCGATCTCCTCCATCAGGTCGCGCAGCCGCTCGGCGGCGCTGACCGTCTCCCCCGTCGCCGCGTCCGGCGTGGCTTCCGCAAAGGTGTAGATGCCCAGCTCCACGGCGCCTCCTCAGGCGGGGAGCGCGGCCGATTCGGCCAGCAGCTCGTAGGAGCGCAGCCGCGCCGCGTGGTCGTGGATGGTGGCGGTCACCATCACCTCGTCCGCGCCCACCTCAGCGGCGACGCGGGCGATCTCGCGGTGGACCGTTTCGGGACTGCCGACGATCACCAGCCTGCGGTAGCTGTCCGCGATGGCGCGCTCGCGGGGTGTGTACTCGTACGCGAGCGCTTCGTCCGGCGTCGGGATCGGCGCGAACTCGCCGCGCGTGATGCGCACCCACACCAGGTCCATCGACGCGGAAAGGTACGCCGCCTCCTCGTCCGTCTCCGCGCAGATCACCGCGGCGCCCAGGATGACGTGCGGCTCGTGGAACTGCGCGGAGGGGTGGAAGCTGGCGCGGTAGGCCTCGATGGCGGGCGCGGGCGGGGTGGGGCTGAAGTGGCGCGCGAAGCTGTACCCCGTCCCCAGCTCCCCCGCCAGCCGCGCGCTCGCCCCGCTGGAGCCCAGCAGCCACACCGGCGGCAGCGACACGCCGGAGGGGATCACGCGCACCCCGCGGAACGGGTGGTCCTCCGGCAGGTCGCCGCGCGACAGCCCCATCATCTCGGCAAGGTGGTCGCGGAACTTGGCGGGGTCGAAGGGGCGCAGCGCGCTCGACGTCAGCGGGTCCGTCCCCGGCGCGCGGCCGATCCCCAGGTCGATACGCCCGGGGTGCAGCGCCTCCAGCGTGTGGAACGCCTCGGCGGCCTTGAGCGGAACGTGGTTCTGGAGCATGATGCCCCCCGACCCCACCCTGATCCGCTCCGTGGCCGAGGCTACGTGCCCGATCAGGATCTCGGGCGCGGAGCTGGCGATGCTGGGCATCCCGTGGTGCTCGGCGAACCAGTAGCGCGTGTATCCCAGCCGCTCGGCCAGCCGCGCCAGCTCCACCGAGTTGCGCAGCGCCTGGCTCGCCGTCGCCCCCGCCCCGATCGGCACCAGGTCCAGCACCGAAAGCGGGATCTCCTGCGTCTTCCTCATATCAGTCATCCATCCGTGGTTTGCGTCCATCCGAACGGCAGGTTCAGCGTGAAGACAGCGGTGCTCCGGCAAGAAAAGGCCCCTCCGCCGGCCAGGGCGGAGGGGCCTTTCACTGCGGCGGGCGTGCCGGCTAGCGGAACGAGCGCGCCCGGCTGAAGATCGGCGCGGCGGCCGGCGGGAAGCGGCCGCGGTTGGGATCGAGCTGGAACGCCGAGACGATGGGCGCGTCGAAGCTCCCGGTGCGGACCTCGATCGAGCCGTCCGTGGCATCCACGCCTTCCACGATGATCGAAAAGGTGCCACGCGCCCGGTTGTTCGCGATCTCGGTCACCTGCACGTTGCCCACGTAGCCGGTGTACAGCCCCGTGTTCCCCTCGTTCGGGTCGCTGCTGACGCCGGTCAGGAACTCGCCGCGGATCAGGCAGGAGCTCTCCGGCGTCGCGGCAGTGCAGGTGGTGGAGCTCACCGAGGGCGGCGCGTAAAGGACGAACAGGTTGCTGCGGCCGCTCGCCAGCTTGTCCGACGCGAGGACGACGAGCTCGCCACGCACGACGAACGCCGCGCTGTAGTCGAGCAGTTCGTTGGCGTCGGGGTCGAACGAGCCGGTGGCGACGAACTCACCGATCTCGGCGCCGGTGTAGGTAAAGGAGAGCGCACCGCTCGGGTTCTCGCCCGAGCCGGTGGAGTCCGTGCAGGCGGCCAGCGCCAGCGCGAGCGCCGCGGTGCCGAGCAAGCGCTTCAGGGTCGGGGTGCTCATTCTGCTTTTCGCATCGGAGGTGGCGGGCCTGCGCGGCGGTGCGGCAGCGGGCTCGTGCGGCGGTCTGACCGAAGTCTGGCCAATTTCTATATAACGCACCAGTGCCCGTACCTCTGACGGCGGCCCTCGCGCGGGGGCGTCGTGATCGTGGTCAGGGCGCGCGGAGCTGCGTGGCAACGACGCGGGCGGCCGCCCAGAGCGCGCCGAGCTCCTCGTCGCTGCAGCTTTCCCACCCCGAGGGCGGCGGGGCCAGGCGGCGCTTGGCTCCCTTGTACTCGAAGGCCAGCCACCCGCCCTCCAACCCCTGCGCCAGCACCGGCGTCTGCGAGGCGATGCTGCGCCGGTCCGCCTTGCGCCGGTCGGGGCCGTCGTACGCCACCACGTCCTGCCCGCGCCTCTCGCGGAGGCGGGCGAAGCCGGAGCGGCCGAGGGTGGGGATCACCTGCCACACCCGCCACAGCTCGCCGTCGGGTGCGATGAACTCTCGCAGCGCCATGCTCTTTCTCTTCCGCGGGACCGCCGGTGTGCGTGCCGATTTAGTGCCTCCGCCTAACCTACGCACTCCCGCGCCGCGCGCAACGCTGATGCGCTGGGCGCCGGGGGCACGGCCGGGCGCACCTCCCAGGTCACGCCGGGGGGGCGATCAGGGGGCAACGCCGCGCACCGGCGCGCGGCGAATCCCCCGGCTGGAACCACGGGAAGGCGGCTGAAGCCGGCTCGAGAAACGCGGCACTGGACCCGGAGTCCGCGGAGGCGGACTTTGTGCTGTAGTTGCCGCGAGTTCACTCGCCACCTCACCCCCTACCGCGGCAGCGCGCTCCCCAGCGCCTCGGCCATCTTGCCGAGCTCAAGCGCGTACTCGGCCCACCACTGGCCCGCGCGCGGACCGCCGTTGCACACGCCGTCGGATTGGCCGGGCGTCTTGACCCAGAGGAAGGCGTCCACCAGCGGGTGCCCCGTCTGGGCGGTGGGGGCGGTGCCGAGCGCCTGGTTTCGCGCGTTGCACCAGACCCGCTCCACCGCGGCGCCGCGCCCGTTGCGGCTGGTGTCGATCACGAAGTGCTTGCCCCCCACCATCGCGCTCAGCCGCTCGCCGTACGCGATGTTGACGCGCGTGGCGTGGAAGTTGGACACGTTCAGCGCGAATCCGTCCGCCATCTCGATTCCGGCCTTGCGCAGCCGGTTCGCCATCTCGCCGGGCTGCTGCCAGTTGGCGTTGCCGGCGTCGATGTACACGGATGCTCCCGCCGCCTTGAGCGCCTGCACCGCTTCGCGCATCAGCACGTAGCGCTCGTCCTGCATGCGGAAGGGGAGGCAGTCGATGGCGGCCAGGCCGTCCGGCTCCAGGATGACGATGGCCGGGCGGCGCCGGATGGCCGCGGCGAGGTCGCGCGACCACCTGCGGTACGAGTCGCCGCTGCGCGAGCCGCCGGCGGAGTAGAGGCCGCAGTCGCGGTGCGGAATGTTGTAGGCCACGAACACCGGCAGCGCCCCCGCCGCCGTGATCCGCGACATCAGCGCATCCGTCTCGCGGCGCACGTCGCGCATCCAGTCGCCCAGCCAGATCGCCTGCGGCTGGTCGCCGATGCGGCGCATGAGGGCCGCGTCCGCCGGGCGCGAGCGGGACCACTGCTGCGCCTGCACGCGCGCCGGCGAGTACGGATCCACGTACAGCCGCCGCCCGCGAAAGGGGTTGCTGGACTGCCCGTCCACGGACGGGCCGGGGACGAGAAGGAGGAGCGTGGCCAGGGCGAGCGCGTGCAGCCGCGGCCTCCGGAAACGCGGAGGCCGCGATCCACGCGGGGGTGATCGCCGGGGCATGGCTCGCGGATGCCGTGCGGTTCACCCGCTCAGAGCCGGAGCGCTTCTTCGGGCTGGGAGAAGTCGGAGGCGCGCCGGTGCGGGAGCGTCGTGGAGGGGAGGGAGCCGTTCGCCTCGCCCATCTTGCGCATCATGTACGTCTGGCGGGCGAGGAGGATGCGCGCGGCCCGGATGTCGTAGTGCGTCTTGATCGCCAGGTTGGCCAGATCGCCCGCGCCCCACAGCAGCCCCGCGAACACGATCAGCCGGATGGTGTCGCCCACCAGCAGCCCGATTCCCGCGCCGCCCGGGGGACGGTTGAGCCACCATGCGGCGAACTGCCCCAGCGCCAGAACCAGGATCACCACGGACGAGATCCGGAAAAGGATGCCGACCAGGTGAAGTCCTTTCTGGGGCTCCAGGTCCTCCTCGCGAACCTCGACGCCGGAGAGCAGCGGGCGCCGTCCAGGCCTGCGCCCCGTTTCGTTCGACTCGCCCTCGATGACGGGAGATCTGTTCATTTCGACTCCAGCGAAGCGGTTGATTTCACCCCCGGTTGCACGTCCAAAAGGCACTTCTTTGCACTTCCTGTGCTACGCTCCTGTTACCGGTCCCCCGGCACGGCGGGGAGGTAGGCTTCGGCAGTGCGCTGCCGGAGGAGCTCCTCCAGGAAGCCGACCTGCTGCTGGAGCCGCTCCACGTCCATCTGCAGGCGGTCGACGGTCGCCTCCAGCCGGTCCACGTGTGCGCGGGTGGCGGGCTCCGGCGGCGGAAGGAGACCCGCCTTCGCCACCATGCGCCCCACCCCCGGCAGCCCCGCGACCGCGGCGATGGCGGGGTGCATCGGCTTGGGCTCCAGCGTCCCCTCCATCATCCGCGGCTGCCCCGGCACCAGGCCGGCGATGGAGCCGGCGAAGCGGAAGGCGTCCTCCTTGGTGATGCGGATGCGGTACCGCCCCTGCGGCGTGTCGAGGGCGATCTGGTAGGCGCGCAGGCGGCTCCCCTGCTGCACGCGTGTGATCTGGCCGGCGGCGAACTCCACCTGCTTGCGGGCGAACCGCTCCTGCTTCAGGCAGATGAGGCGCTGGGTCGTGGCGACGAAGAGCCACGCGCCCGCCGGCCCGATGCGGGGCCGGCGCACCCCCAGGAGCTTGCCGCGCACGACACCCAGGATGCGCTCGTCGGCGTGCAGGACGTGTGGAAGCGCGCGGAACTCGCGGTGCTCCCACCAGCGGTCACCCTCGCCGATGGCCCGGAGCTGTGCGTCGATGGCGCTGCGGTCAACGGGCATGCCTCACCGTGTTCGCGAAAGGTTGTGCGGAAACGGGTGCGGCGGGATGCCGGCCCGGACCCAGCAATGTAGCGGAGCGCCCGGATGCCTCCAAGCAGTACGCGCGTGCGCTGGCCCGCCCCGCCGGCGCAAGGTGCGTTCAACCTCCGCGCACGCCCCTTGCTAAACGGCTGGGCCCAACCCTGCAAAGGAGACGAGGAATGACGAGAAGGCTCATGAGATCGTGGACGCTGGGCGGCGCGGCCGCGTTCGCCCTGGCGGCGTGCGGCGGCGGCGACGCCGAGAACAATGGCGCGGCACCCGCCGGGGGCGCCGCACCCGCCGCGCAGCCCGCCCCGCCGCCGCAGCCCCCGCAGGAGGTGCGGCTGGAGGTGGACGTGGCGGCCAGGCAGGTGCGCATGTTCCGCCGCGACCAGCTCGAGAAGAGCTACGGCATCGCCGTGGGCACGGCGGAGTGGCCCACGCAGAACGGCAACTGGAACGTGACGCAGGTGGTGTGGAACCCCGGCTGGACGCCGCCGCCCGACGAGGAGTGGACCAAGGACGAGAAGCCCAAGGACCCGGGCGATCCAGACAACCCGCTGGGCACCGTGCAGATCGTCTACGATCCGCCGCGCACCATCCACGGCACCAACCAGCCGGAGTCCATCGGCAAGGCGGCAAGCCACGGCTCCATCCGCATGCGCAACGAGGAGGCGGAAGAGCTGGCGCAGCTGCTGATGGTGGCGGGCGGCGCGCCCAAGGACGCCGCGTGGATCCAGCAGGCGCGCACCAACCGCACGGTGCGGCAGGAGGTGCAGCTCCCCAACCCGATCCCCATCAGCGTCATCAACGGCGCCGACAACGCCGACGCCATCGAGGGCGACCGCCCCAAGGGCACGGAAAGCGGCGCCGCCCCGAAGTCGTCGGGCGGCACGGCCACCGGCGCCGCCCCCAGGTCTTCCGGCGACACGGCGCGCTCGCGCGGCACGTCGCGCACGGACACCGCCCGCTCCTCGCGGACGACTCGCTCGGACACGGCGCGCTCGGGCCGCCGCTCTCGCGACACCGCGGGCTCGGCGTCCAAGGACACTACCCCGCGGTAAAGCTCGCGCACGTCCGAAAAAAGAGGGCCCTGCACCGGCATCTGGTGTAGGGCCCTCGTTTGTCGGAAGCCGGCTTGCACCGAAGCGGGAGCGACGTTCGCAACAAAGCGTGACACGTACGTTCGGGTCAGCCTGGAGGACGAACCTGAATCATCTCCCCTGGTGAGACCCGAGCCACGGCCTCCTGCAGAATTTCCGTTAGCGGGTGCAAATCCTCCAGTCTAGTCCCGCCGGCGTTTAGGACGATGACCCCGAAGCTTCTTCCAGACAGGCGTTGCTGGTGCTCCATCTTCCGATCGGCCGCCACGAACCCCTCGACTCCCGCTCCTTCACCGTTGCAGGCCGCTTGCATGCCCCCGCGGTGGGCGCCAGCTTGGGTGCTTCAACCATCGCAATCCCCCCACCGGAGCGTCCGGGATGGAATCCTACCGGCTGGAGCGGCGCATCCGCTGGCTGCTGGTGCTGTTCATCGTGGGGCTGGTGGTGAGCGGGGTCACGGCCTTTCCCATCGAGACGGAGCTGCGCTGGCTGACGCGCGTCCTCGGCGCCGACGCGGCGGACGGGGGCGTGCTGCGCTGGCTCGTCACCGTGCGCGACGGGGTGATCGCCACCAATCGCGCGTACCCGTTCCTGGCGTACGGCACCGACTGGCTGGCCTTCGCGCACCTGGTGATCGCGGCGCTCTTCATCGGCCCGCTGCGCGATCCCGTGCGCAACGTCTGGGTTGTGGAGTGGGGGATGATCGCGTGCGTGGCCATCATCCCGCTCGCGCTGATCGCGGGGCCGATCCGCGGCATCCCGTTCTACTGGCGGCTGATCGACGCATCGTTCGGCGTGATCGGCATCATCCCGCTCTGGCTCTGCCTGCGCGACATACGCAGGCTGGAGGCGCAGGCATCCGGGAACAGCCTCACATAGAGAACACGCAGAGAAAAGTAAGGCGCAGAGAATAACCTTTTGCTTTTCTCTCAGTGGCTCTCTGTGTCTCTGTGTGAGGCCAGCCGTTCCTATCGCCCGGAGTGCACCAGACGGAAGCGGGTGCCCTCGATGGCGGCGATGGCGACGGGCTTCCCCACCGGATCGCCGTTCTCGTCAAAGGCAACGGGGCCCGTGACGCCCACGAACGGCTCGCTCCCGCCGGGGCGGCCCACACCCTCCAGGTAGTCGCGGATCTCCGCTCGGGAGCGCGCGCCCGACTTGAGCGCGCGGGCCAGCAGGTACACGGCGTCGTAGCTCGTGGCGGCGCTCGACTCCGGCTCGCGGTTGTAGCGGCGGCGGAAAGTTGCGGCGAAGGTGCGCGCCCGGTCGCTGGCCTCGGGGTGGTACAGCATCCCGAACATGGTGCCGTCGTAGTTCCCCTCCATCGAGGTGAGCGACTCCAGCCCGTCGCCGCCCAGCACCCGCGCGCCCAGCCCCACTTCACGCATCTGGCGGATCATGGTGGCCGCGCCCACCTCCAGCCCCGCAACCAGCAGAACCTCCGCCTGGCGCTCCTTGAAGCGGAGCAGGTAGGGGCGGAAGTCCTTCATCTCTTCCAGGTACGGATCGGTCCCCACGAGCACGGCGTCGGTCTGCGCGAGCGCCTTGCGAAAGATGGCGGCGAGGCTGTTTCCGTACTCGTCGTTGGCGTACAGGATGCCCACGCGCCGCCCGAACCGGCGCGCCTCGCGGGCGATGGCCGCCGCGTTGGCGCTGTCGTTGGAGGCGATGCGAAAGATCCAGGGCCCGGCTTCGGCGATCTCCGTGCTGGTGGCGCTGGTGCCCACGGCGGGAAGCTCGCCGTCGTGGTACACCTTGGATGCCGCCATCATGGGATCGGAGTTGGCGTGCCCCACCACCGCCACGACCGACGGGTCTTCCACGAAGCGGCTCGCCACCTGGATGGCCGCCGCACCCTCGCCGCCGTCGTCCCGCGCGTGGATGGCGATGGTGACGCCGTCGAGCTCGCCGGCCGCGTTGAGCTCCTCGGCGGCCAGCTCGGCGCCCAGCTTGGAGTTCTCACCGTACGACCGGGTGAGCGGCGCGGCGAGGCCAAAGGCGACGGTGCCGCCGCGGTTCGGGGCCAGGTCGCACGCGCTGACGGCCGCGGCCAGGAGAAGCGGAAGGGCGAGACGTGGGGAATGTACGGGCACGGGGACCGGAGAAGGGGGGCGTGGCGGATTTGCGGATGCGGTCCATTGTAGCGGCGACGCGCGGGAGCAGCAAAATCTTTATACGTCATTCCCCGCCCCGGCTCCTGTTCCGCCCGCGTAAGTGCTGCTGCGGCAAGGCCGGTACGCGGTTTGCCTCCCTGCCGCGTCCCTGTTTCACAACACCCGATGGAGGGAAGGATGAGGAAACCGATTTCGCCGCGCGCCCACGGGGTGCTGGACTACGCCACTTCCGCCACCACCGCCGCCGCCGCGGAGATGCTGGACTTTCCGCCGCCGGCGCGCGCCGCCGCACGCGCTCTGGCCGGGGGCTACGCCGGCCTCTCGGCGGTCACCGACTACCCGCTCTCGGCGCGCCGCGTGGTCCCGTTCAAGGTCCATGGTGCCACCGAGGCGGCGCTGGGGCTGGCGCTTCCGTTCGTGCCGTGGCTGCTGGGCTTCGCGGACCACAAGCCCGCGCGCAACTTCTTCCTGGGGCTGACGGCGGTGACGTTCGTCGTGGCCGCGCTGACGGACTGGGACAAGCAGGATTCGCCGCCGGAGGCGCGGTAGGGCGGAGGGAAGTGCCTTGGTGCGTGAGTGCGTGAGTGCGCTTCGGGTTGGGGCGCACTCACGCGCTTGTGTGGGGGTCCGGCGGTTGAAACCGCTGCAACAACTGCGGGAAGCCTGCCTTCGCGGGCTCCGCGGAGGGGATGGGTGCGGAGGGCGGCCGTGGGACCCGCCACGCCGGGGGATGAAATGAATCCCCCGGCTGGAACGACGGGAAGGCGGCTGAAGCCGGCTCGAGAAACGCGGCATTGGACCCGGTGTCCGCTGAGGCGGACCCTGCGTGGTTCCAGCGGAGAATTCATTCGCACGGGGGACGGAACGGCGGGGCGTTGTGGCACAGTGGCTGGCGAAGTAGCCGCGAGCCCCACACCCGCGAGAGGCGCTCGCGGGTGAGGCAGGTTGTTTAGCGGCAGGCCTTTACGGATCGGCCCGCTTCATACTAATTTGTATGTCCCACCGTGCCCGAGCCGGGCGAACCGGCTCCACCTACCGTGCCTGAAGCCCACCATCATGCGCAAGCTATTGCTCCTCCCCGTCTTCGCCGCGCTGGCGGCGGGGTGCGGTTCGGACTCGACGGAACCATCCGTCGCCACCACGATCACCGTAGCGCCCGCGGCCTCGCTGGACGCGATCGGCGCCACGCAGATCGTGCGCGCGGGCGTCAGCGACCAGAAGGGGAAGGTGATGCGGGAAGCGGTCGTCACCTGGGAGTCCAACTCACCGTCCGTAACCGTGACGGGGCTGGGCGGCGACAGCGCCTCGGTGAGAGCCATGGCGAACGGGACGGCGTCGATAACCGCCCGCGCCGGCTCGGCCGTGGGGTCGGTGGAAGTGCGGGTGGCGCAGGTCCCCGTCCGGGCTGAGTCCGTGGGGGGCAACGGGCAGGCGGGCGCGGTGGGGGTGCTGCTGGGCAGCGCGCTCCAGGTGCGAGTGGTGGACCGGCTCGGAGTAGGGGTCGCGGGGGTGCCGGTCACCTTTACGGTGCAGACGGGCGGCGGCACGCTCGCCTCGGCCACTTCGGTGACCAACGCGGAGGGCATCGCCACCAACAGCTGGACGCTGGGGCCCGCGGCCGGGACGCATACCCTGTCCGTGACCTTCCCCGGCACCACGCTCGCGCCGGTGACGTTCACCGCGCAGGCAGTCGGGCGGGTGCCCGGCGTGCTGGGCGTGCTGGCCGGCGGGCACCAGGCGGCGCTGATGGGGACCGCCCTCCCCGTCGCTCCGGCGGTGGTGGCGCGCGACGAGGTCGGCAACCCGCTCGCGGGCATCACCGTCAACTTCGTCGTCACCTCCGGCGGCGGCCGGATCAGCAACAGCTCGGCCGTCACCAACACGAACGGCGTGGCCTCCGCCGGCACCTGGACGCTGGGGTCCACCGCCGACGGCAACACGCTGACGGCCACCGCGCCTGGCCTCACGGGCCCGCCCGTGGTGCTGCGCGGAACGGGGTGCTTCGGCGGGCCCGGGGCGGGGTACGAGATCACGCTCTGCATCACCACGTCGATGACGCCGTCGCAGCGGGCCGCCTTCGTCAACTCGGCGGCGCGCTGGGCCACCCTGGTGCGCCTGGACATCGCGGATCTCAGCACCTCGATTTCGGAGGACGCCTGCGGCGCGGGAACGCCGAGCATGAGCGGCGACTTCGACGACCTCGTCATCTTCGCGGCGGTATCCGAGATCGACGGGCCGGGCGCCGTGCTGGGGCAGGCAGGGCCCTGCTTCACCCGTACCACTGGCGGGCTTCCGCTGGTCGGGACGATGGCGTTCGACGCGGCGGACCTCGCATCGCTGGAGAGCAGCAACCAGCTCGGAAACGTGATCCTCCATGAGATGGGGCACGTGCTGGGGATCGGCACGATCTGGACCTTGAAGGCGCTCCTGCAGAACCGCAGCAGCGCCACGAGCACGCTGGACACCTACTACAGCGGCGCGAACGGCATCGTGGGCTTCGACGCCATCGGCGGCAACACCTACACCGGCGGGGCAAAGGTGCCGGTGGAGAACACGGGCGGGCCGGGCACCATCAACGGCCACTGGCGCGAATCGGTGCTGCGCAACGAGCTGATGACGGGCTACCTCAACGCGGGCCCCAACCCGCTGAGCGTGTTGACGGTGCGCTCCCTGGCGGACCTGGGATACTCCGTCGACCCGTCGCGTGCCGATCCGTTCTTCCTGACGCTGACGGTACGCGCGCCCGGAGGAACCGAGAACACGCTGACGCTGCACAACGACCTGTACACCGGCCCGCGCTACACCGTGGACGGCGGCGGCCGCGTCGCGAGGGTGCCCCGCTGAGGGCGGGCATGGCGCGCTCCCCCGGGCTCGTCCTGGGGGCGGCGCTCGCGCTGGCGGGGTGGACGTCGTGCGCGCCGCGCGTCCCCGCGCCGGCCCCGTGCGCGCCCGTGCAGGGGGAGCTCGCCGCCGGCTCCCGCGCGGACGTGCTGGCCGGTGAGTTCCACCTCGCGCTGACCGCCACCAGCGGCCCGCGTTCAGGAAGCTCCGCCTCGGGGACGCTGCGGCTGCGCCCCTTCGGCAACCGTCCGCCCCCGATCGCCCCGGCGGAGCGGGTGCGGTACCCGCTCTACGGCACCACCGACCTGGCGCCGGCGTCCGTGGGCGCCGTCGCGCCGGGCGACGTTGGGCGCGACGATCCCGCGGGGCCGGGGGTGCTGGCGATGGAGTGGGAGCGCGCGGGTGCGCAGGCCATCACCCTGCGCCTGGGCGCCGACGCGAACCGTGCGGGTCCGCTCCGATTCGACGGGGCGAGCTTTGCGTTCTTTGTCACCTCCATCACTCCGGACCGCTTCGCCGGGCGGTGGGAGAGCGGCGGAGAGCAGCGCGCGGGCGGTTATTTCTGCGCGGACCGCGTGACCGGGGGCTGAAGCCCCCGGCTGGAACCACGGGAGACCGCTGAAGCGGTCTCGAGCACCGCAGGATCGGCCCGACCGCCGCCCCCGCCGCCCGAACGAATCTCGCCCCCGAGTCCGCGCAGGCGGACTTTGTGCTGTTGTTGCCGCGAGTTCACTCGCCCCGTGCCCGAGCCAATCTGGTGGGGTCCCAAATCGAAAAAGGGCGCCGGTCCACACGGACCGGCGCCCTCATCTGTCATCCACCCGCAACCACTACCAGATGCGGGCGCGGATGCTGTCGGGGCGGACCATGGGGTCGCCGGGGGCGCAGTGGAAGGCGCGGGCGAACTCGGGCATGTTGGCCAGGGGGCCGTTGGTGCGCCAGCGGGAGGGCGCGTGCGGGTCCGTGGTGGCCTGCAGGCGCATCACCTCCGGGCGGGCGTTGCGGCGCCAGATCTGCGCCCAGGCTAGGAAGAAGCGCTGCTCCGGCGTGAAACCATCGATCAGCGGGGGGCGCGGCTTGCCGGCGAGCTCCTTCTGCAGCGCGTGGAAGGCGATGGTGAGCCCGCCCAGATCCGCGATGTTCTCGCCCAGCGTGAGGGCGCCGTTCACACGCAGCGTGTCGATCACCACGTAGCCGGAGTACTGCTCGGCCACGCGCTTCGCCTGCTCGCGAAAGGCGGCGGCGTCGGCGGGGGTCCACCAGTCGCGCAGGTTGCCCCGCGAGTCGAAGCGGCGCCCCTGGTCGTCGAAGCCGTGGGCCATCTCATGGCCGATCACGGCGCCGATCCCGCCGTAGTTGGCCGCATCGTCGGCCGCCGCGTCGAAGAACGGAGGCTGCAGGATCCCCGCCGGAAAGACGATCTCGTTGAGCGATGCGTTGTAGTAGGCGTTGACGGCGGGCGCCGTCATCGACCACTCGCCGCGGTCCACCGGCCGGCCGATGCGGGCGACGCCCCGCGCGGTGGCCCAGCGGGTGGCGCGGCGCACGTTCTCCAAGTGCGACCCCGGCCGGATCTCCAGCGCCGAGTAGTCGCGCCACCGCTCCGGGTAGCCGATCTTCTCGCGGAAGGAGCCGAGCTTGGCGAGCGCCTCCGCGCGGGTGGAGTCCGTCATCCAATCCAGCCCGTGCAGCCGCTCGCGGAGCGCGGAGCGCATGTTCTCCACCATGCGCAGGGCACGCGCGCGGGCCTGCGGGGTGAAGGTGCGCCGCACGTACGCCTCGCCCAGCGCGTCGCCCATGTGGGCGTCGGTCGCGGCCAGGCAGCGCCTCCAGCGGGGAAGCTGCTCGCGGGTGCCGGTGAGCACCTGCTGCATCCGGAACTGCTCGTCCAGGAAGGCGCGCGAGAGCGCCGATGCGGAGGACCGCACCAGGTGCGCGCGCATGTACGATCGCCAGTCCGCCAGCGGCACGGTGGCGAGCATCCCGTCCAGCGCGCGGATGAAGTCCGGCTGGCGGACGTTGATGCTGTCGATGGGGGGCGCGCCGCGGGCACGCAGGTAGGCGGCCCAGTCCCAGCGCGGGGTGAGCGCCTGGAGCCGCGCCACAGGCATCATGTGGTACGTGGCGGTGGGGTCGCGCTGCTGCACGCGGGTCATCGAAGCCGTCGCCAGCGCGGTCTCGATGGCCATCACCCGCTCGGCCTCGGCGTGCCCGTCGCGGCGCCCGGCCAGCGCGAGCATCCGCCCCACGTGCGCCACGTACTCTGCGCGGATGCGCTGCGCAGCGCTGTCCGTGCGGGTGTAGAAGTCGCGATCGGGAAGCCCCAGCCCGCCCTGCCCCAGCTGCGCGATGGTGCGCGTGCTGTTCTTGAGGTCGGGCGCCGCGCCGAAGCCGAACATCGACGCCGCGCCCATCTGGTGCAGCCGCGCCACCTCCGCCACCAGCGCGGCGCGGCTGCGGACGGCGTCGATGCGGGCCAGCTCCGCCACCAGCGGCAGGCGCCCGTCGCGATTGGCGCGCGCCGTGTCCATGCAGGTGGCGTAGAAGACGCCCAGCTTGCGCTCGTTGCTCCCCGCGGGTGCGCGCGCGGCGTTGCGGGCCGCCGCCTCCAGGAGGCCGCGCAGCACGGCCTGGTTGCGGTCGCGGAGCTCGTCGAAGTTCCCCCAGCTGGTGTACGCCGGCGGAATGGTGCTGCGCGCCAGCCACCCGCCGTTGGCCCACTGGTAGAAGTCGCGGCAGGGGGCGCAGGTGGTGTCCCGGTCGGCCGGGTCCAGCATCTGCCCGCCGGGGCGCTGGCCCGCCGCGGGAAGAGCGAGCACGGACGCGAGCACCACGGCGCACGCGAGCGGCTTGCGAAAGGTCATGCGATTGAACGACTCCTGGAACGATCGAGGCGCATCCACCGTTGGGGCTGCGGGGTGCGGTTAATTTAGCAACGCGCGGGCGGGAGCGAAACCGCGCACCCCGCGCTTCCGCCGTGGCTCGCCGCTTCGTAACTTCCCGCTCGTCTCCTGATGATGTGACGCGTGGATCACGCGCAGGTCACGCGCGCCGGCCATCCTGGAGTTCGATCGCGTACGAATCGCTCCCCCGCCTCCGGCATTCGATGCACCCGCACACACCTCCCCTCCGCCGCTGGCCGGCGCTCCTCGTTGGCGCGCTCCTTCTCGCGCTGCCGGCGCTCCTGTGGGCCAACATGGCCGAGCCGCCGGAGCCGGCGCCGCTGCGGCCCGGCGGCCCCGCGGGTGAGCCGGCGGGCGGGCTGCGCGACGTGGTGGTGGAGCACGAGCGGCTACTGATCGACCTGCGGCCGCTGGCGAAGGCGAAGCCCGCGATGGTGGACGCGACCTACCGAACCCGCAACGACGGGGCGGCGCGCACGGTGCGGCTCCTCTTCGTGGCGGACGGGCTGGGCGGCGCGGGGCAGGTGTGGCTGGATGGGCGCCCCGTTCCCAGCCGGCGCACGCAGCCGGGGCCGCTCCCCGCGAGCTGGCGCGCCCCGGCGGAGACGCCGCATCCCGGCGGCGGCGATGCATTGGCGTACACCTCGAAGGAGGCCGGCGCCCTCGCCTTCGAGCTCCCGCTCCCCCCCGGCCGCCACGAGATCCGCGTGCGCTACCCCGCCCAGGCGGCCGTCTACCAGACCGATGGGCTGATGCCGGTGTGGCAGCTCGGCTACGTGCTGGCGCCGGCGCGCGAGTGGGGCGGCTTTGGGCGGCTGGACGTGCGCGTGGAGCTGCCGCGCGGCTGGGACGCCGCCGCCACGCCCGGACTTCGCCGCGACGGACGCGCGCTGGTGGGGAGCTGGCAGGGGATCCCCGCCGACGCGCTGGCGCTGAGCGCGCGGGCGCCCGAGCCGTCGTCGGGGTGGCGCCACGGGCTGTGGATGGCGTTCTGCGCGGCGGGGCTCTGGCTGTGCATCCTCGGCGGGCGCACGACGGGCCGCTCGCTCGGTGAGCGCGGGCGCGGCGCGGGATGGGCGCTTCCGGTCTCCTTTGCGCTGGCGATGGCGTGGACCATCGCCGCCATCATCACGCTCCTCCTGATCCCCGGCTGGATCGAGCGTGCGGCGGGGCCGTTCATCAACGAGTACGTCACCAACCGGATGTCGTACTCGTCGGGGATGATGCTGATCCTGGTCGCCCCCGTCTTCCCCCTGATCGGCACGCTCGCCGCGCAGATCGCCGCCATCCGCGCGTACCGCAGGACTCAGGCGCCGCGCTAGCCTCGCCGAGCTGCGGCCTCACACAGAGGCACAGAGCCACCGAGAGAACCACAAGAGGTTTTCTCTGTGGCTTTCTGTTCCTTCTGTGCCCTCTGTGTGATGCTGTTCTACTCCTCGCCGCGAAGGCGCGTGGCGGGGAGGGCGCGCACGCGAAGGCGCTCGAGGTCGGGCTCGGGGAGCGCGTCCCAGTGCGGCGGGATGGGGGTAAGACGGCGGCGCTCACCGGGGCCCTCGAAGATCAGCCACCCCTCCATGAGCTGCGGCGGAAGCGCGACGGCGGGGCGGCGCCGGTCGGTGCTCTCGCGCCGGTCCGAGCCCGGCGGGCGGAGCACCGGGTCCGGGCTGCGGCGGTCGAAGCCCGCGCGCCGCTCCGCCGAGGTGCGCGCGCCGGGCACGACGCTCCACACCTGCCACTCGATGCCGTCCGGGTCCCGAAAGGTGCGCAGCGGCATTGGACGTCAGCTCCGCCGGGGCACGGGGTCGGCGAGGAGCCGGATGCGGTCCAGCTCGTCGTCCGGAAGCAAGTCCCACCCCTGCGGGATCGGGGTGATGCGCCGCTTTTCCGTGTCCGCCTCGAACACCAGCCACCCGCCCTGCAGCGACGGGCTGAGGTGCATGCGCAGGCGGGCGCGCCGTTCGGCCGCGCGGCGCCGGTCAGGGTGCTCGCGGCGCTCGGGATCGTGGGGCTCCGGCTCGGGGTCACGGCGGACGCGGACCCGGCGCTCGGCTCCCTCCTGCAGGACGTGCGGCACCACGTTCCACACCTGCCACTCCACCCCGTCCGCGTCGCGGAAGGTCCGGTGCGGCATCGTCAGTCCTCCCCCGCGGTCCGCGGATGCACCCTTTGCTGGTGCGTCATCGGAACCTCCCCTTTGCGGCGCCTCTCGATCCGGATGGGGCGGCTCTCGCCCGCCGATGCCGGAGAATTGCGGGTAAGTAACGCAATGACTGTACCTTACGCATTCCAGCGGCGATTCCGGAAGGCGATTTGGAAGGATGCGGGGGATGCACAAACGACGGCGGGCCGGGCGAAATCGCCCGGCCCGCCGCTCTCCCCCAACACCCGCCGATCAGGGGACGTAGACGGTCTTCTTGTCCACGTGGTGCCCGATGATGGCGCCCGCGGCGCCCCCGGCGACGGCGCCGATCACGGCTCCGCGCACCCGGTGGTTGCGCCCGCCGGCCACCGCCCCGATCACCGCGCCCGCACCCGCGCCGATGACGGCGTCACGGCGCGTGTTGCGCTTCACCACCGCCGTGGGCGCGCGGTAGGTGCCGCTGCTCTCGTACCCGCCCGAGCTGCCGCTGTAGCTACCCGAGCTGCTCGCGCTGGAGCGCCTGCGCCCCGAGGACGAGCGGCGCGCGGTGGTGCGGCGCGTGCTCGACGTGGAGGACTTTACCACCGGCTCCTTGACCGGCGCCGCGGCCGCCAGCATCGGCGCGGCCGAGTCGGTCGCCGCAAGCCCCAGCTCCGTGGGCGATGCCGCCGCCGGAGCCATCGTCTTCACCGCCGCGTCGGAGACGCCCAGGCTGTCCAGCCAGGTCAGGTCGCTGGAGGGAGCGGTGGCCTTCGGTGCGGCATCGCGCCCGCATGCCGCTGCGCCCACCAGAACGGACACCACAAGTGCTGCTTTGAGGACACGCATCGCTCTCTCCTGCTGGTTGCCAAAGTGTCTTGCGACCCGCGCAGTTCACGTAACTCCAATCTAACACGTGACTTACGATTCTGCAACCCGGGCCGCGCCGTTGTGTTCTGGCCTCTATCAGTTGCAGAGTCCGGGCCAACTCTGCAACGGTAGCAGCCTGCCTTCTGCGCACGGTGGACCCCATCCGGGGCGTTCCGGGGTATGGATAGTGCCGCTGCTGGCGGCCCGCGCGCGCTCCTTTCACATCGTGGCTCCACTTGCATCCTTTTCACCGCTTTGTACGCCTGGCGCCGCTCCTGCTGGCGGGCGCCTGCACGCTGGCCGGCGTCACCCTCCCCGCGGGCGAGGAGGTGGTGGCGGTGGAGGCCGTGCTGCGCACCGACGCCCCCGTGCAGACGATCGTCCTGCACCGCTCGCTGGACGGGCGCGACGTCCGCGGCGTCGCGGGCGCCCGCGTGACCGTCACGGCGCAGGGCGGGCGCACGATCACCTTCCAGGAGTCCACCCAGGCATGCTTCCGCGTCAACGGCGACTACTTCAAGGAGGAGCCGGGGTCGGTGAAGGCGAGCTGCTACCTGTCGTCGGCGGAGGAAGGGTCGTGGGTGCGCCCCGGCGCCGTGTACCTGCTGCGCGTGGAGACGCCGGACGGGGGGGTGATCCAGGGGCGCACACGCGTTCCCGGGGCCTTTGGGCTTGCCGGCCTTCCGTTCACCACGCGGGTGGAGGCGCGCGCTTCCGCGAGGTGCGCCCTGTCCCCGGGCCGCATCCTTCCGGTGACGTGGACGCGCGCCGACAGCGCGTGGAGCTACATCGCGCCCATCCGCATCTTCGACCTCCGCGCGGCCCTCGCGCGCGGCGGGATCCAGGCGGCGATCCCGGACCCGCTGGAGCTGGTGGGGCTGGCGATCTCCGAAGAGGACACCACCATCGCGCTTCCCAGCGAGTTCGGCGTCTTCGACCGCTTCGAGTACGACAACGCGGCGCTCGCGGCGCTGCAGTCCGGCTTTCCGGACGGCGTGGTGGCGGAGATGGTGGTTGCCGCGGCGGACCGCAACTACGTGAACGGGGTGCGGGGCGGGCGCTTCAACCCCTCCGGCCCTGTGCGCATCTCCAGCGTCAGCGGCGACGGAGTGGGAGTGTTCGGGTCGCTGGTGCCGCTGTACCTGCGCGTCCACGTGCAGCCGGAAGCGGTCAGCACGAAGACGGGGATCACGCGGTGTTTGGGGTGAGGAGGGCGCATTTGTCCGTGTGAGGCACACCGGACGGCGCGGGGGCGGGCGCGGGCAGCCACGTGGGGCGGCCCCTACGAGGTTGGTGCGGCGGTCGAAGCGGGGGCGAGGGTGGGCAGAACACGCAGGTCTGCCCCTACCACGTCGGCGCGGGCGCGGGGCGTGGTGGGGGCGAGGGTGGGCGCGATAAATCGCGCCCCTACCGGATCACGATGCGTTTTCCGATGCGGAAACACCGCGCGGATGACCGCGATCTCCCCCCTCTCCCAGCAGTTTGGGAGAGGGGGGCCGGGGGGGTGAGGGCCCCTTACTGCACCGTAATCGCGGCCACCATCCCCATGGCGGCGTGCGGGTCGCACTGGATCTTGTACGAGCCCGGGTCCAGCGTGACCTGCAGATCGTAGCTCTGCCCGTTGGTCAGGTACTGGCTCGGGGCGGGGAGGTTCGACTTGCCTGCGTTCTGATCGGCCGGGAACGACACGTTGTGCGCCGCGTTCCCCTCGCTCACGAAGTGGATCACATCACCCTTCTTGACGGTGATGTTGGCCGGCTCGAACTGCCCGGAGGCGCCGCCCTGGGTGGTGGTCATCCGCACCGTGTGCACCGTGCCCTGCGCCGGCGCCGTGGTGGCCGAGGTGTTCGGCGCATCGGTGGTGACGGTCGCGGTGCCGCTGGAACCCTGCGGCGTCACGTCGGCCGCGCTTCCCTGCGGCGTGTCGTTGGTGGTCTCGGCGGGCTTGTCGCCGCCGCCGCACGCCGCGGCGAGCACGATCATCCCCAGAACCGGCAGCTTGTAGAATGCGTTACGCATGTGAGCGTCTCCTGTATCGTTCCGGTCTCGATCCATCGTCCTTCAGGATGCGCGTAATCTAGCCCGCGAGCCCAGGCCGCAACATAGGGAAATGTCTGTTGCGAAGCGGCTTCCTCCCCACATTCCGCACCACCGGGTAGGGAAATCCCCCACGTGATTTGACCGCGCCGCTCCGCCGCGCTAGCGTTGGCCCCACGCGACTCATCCGCCCACATCCAGGAGCCACGCCGTGCCGACCCAGGTGTTCACCGCAGAGTGGGCCCGCGCCTGCTGCCAGGCGCTCAACGACCGCCCCAACTACGCCGCCGTGGCCGCCGACTGGCGCGACGCCGTGGTGCTGGTGATGGGCGCGGACCCCGCGCTGGGGATCGACGACGAGCGCGCCGTCTTCCTGGACCTGTACGAGGGCGCCTGCCGCGGCACCCGAGTCGCCACGCCGGAGGACCGCGCCTCCGCGCCCTTTGTGCTGCGCGCGGACGCCGTGAGCTGGCGGAGCATCCTCTCCGGCCACACCGACCCCGTCTCCGCCGTCATGCGCGGCGAGCTGCGGCTGGAGCGCGGCAGCTTGATGTCCATCGCGATGTACGCGCCCGCCGCCCGCGAGATGCTGGCCGCCGCGTCCGAGGCGGGCGGCGTCTTCCCGCGCTGACCGTGCCCGCGCCGCGCACCGCCGGGCCGCGCGCTTGAAGCGTCGCGACCTCCTGCGCCTCCCCCTGGCCGCGGGGCGGACCGCCGCGCGCGCGGGCTTCCACGGGCCCGGCACGCCCCCGGGATCTCCGCCGGGCACCCTGCCGTCGGACCCCGACGCGTCGCCGCCGCGCGTGACCGTGCTCGCCTACGGGCCGCACGAGATGACCGAGTTCGACGTGGAGAGCGTGGAGCAGCTCGGCCGGCTGCGCGGGCAGTACCCGGTCCTCTGGGTCAACGTCGAGGGGGTCCGCCACGCCCCCACCGTGCGCGCCGTCGCCGACGTCTTCGGCCTGCACGGGCTGGCGGTGGAGGACGTGGGGCACATCGGCCAGCAGACCAAGAGCGAGCTGTTCGACGACCACCTCTTCCTGGTCGCGCGCATGGTGCGCCTCTGCCCACACCTGGACCTGGAGCAGGTGTCGATCTTCGTGGGGCGGGACTACGTGATCTCGTTCCAGGAGCGCCCGGGCGACCCGCTGGACCCGGTGCGCGACCGCATCCGCCGCTCGCGTGGCCGCATCCGCGCGGCCGGGCCGGATCACCTCGCCTACGCCATCCTGGACGCGGTGGTGGACCACTGCTTCCCCGTGGTTGAGACGTACGCCGAGCGGCTGGACCTGCTGGAGGACGAGATCCTGGGCCGCCCCGGCCGCGAGGCGATGAACCAGCTCCACGCCGTGCGCCGCGACCTGGTGGCGCTGCGGCGCGCCGTGTGGCCGCTGCGCGATGCGCTGGGCTCCCTGGTGCGCGAGCCCCCGCCTGAGCTTGTGGCGCCCGGCACGATCGTGTACCTGCGCGACGTGCAGGACCACCTCGTCCAGATCCTGGACCTGGTGGAAAGCTGCCGCGAGCTGGGCGCCTCGCTGACGGACCTGTACCTTTCCAGCGTGGGGAACCGCACCAACGAGATCATGAAGGTGCTGACGGTCTTCTCCGCCATATTCATCCCGCTCAGCTTCATCACGGGGCTGTACGGGATGAACCTGGACCGCGCTCCCCTCTGGCTTCGCTCGCTGACCGTGGCCGAGGCGCTGATGGGCGTGGTGACGTTCGGGCTGATCGCCTTCTTCTGGCGGCGCGGATGGCTGGGAGGGCGCGCGTGACCACCCTGCGCCCCGCCCTCCCCGGCGACGAGGACGGCATCCTGGCGCTGATGCGGGAGTTCTACCTCCACGAGCGGCTCGTGCTGGACGAGACCGCCGCCCGCCGGGCACTCGCCGCACTCCTCGCGGACCCGTTGCTGGGTCGCGTCTGGTTCGTGGAGGGCGGTGGAGCGCCGGCGGGCTACATGGTGGTCACCCTGGGCTTCTCGCTGGAGTTCGCCGGAAGGTTCGCGCTTCTGGACGAGCTGTACGTGCGCGAAGGCTTCCGCGGCGGCGGGGTTGGAGCCCGCGCGGTGGAGGAGGCCGCCGCGGCATGCGCCGCATGGGGCGTCCGCGCGCTCCGCCTGGAGGTGGCCTGGGAGAACGACGCCGCCCAGCGCCTCTACCGCCGCCTGGGCTTCGACGCGCACGACCGCCACATCATGACACGCTGGCTGGACGGCGCGGAACGGTAGGGCGCGGCTTGATCTTCGCCCGCGGCGCGGTTCTTCCTGCTGTCGAGCACAGGCGGGCCCACTCATCGCTGGAGGCAGACGACCATGGATCGGGACGAGGCGCTGTCACTCCTCCGCGCGCACATGGACGAGCTCCGCACCCTCGGCGTGCGGGAGATCTCCATCTTCGGCTCCGTCGCCCGCGGCGAGGCGGGCCCGGACAGCGACGTGGACGTGCTGGTGGAGCTCGGGCCGGGGATCGGGCTTTTCCGTTTCGTGGATATCCGTGACCGGTTGTCGGAGATCCTCGGCCGCCCCGTCGACATGGCTACCGAGGATGCGTTGCGCCCGTGGGTGCGTGACTATGTGCTCGCGGAGGCGAGCCGTGCCGCCTAGAGCCTGGAAGGCGCTGCTGAGGGATGTGATCGACCGCGCCGCACGTATCGAGGAGTACACCCGCGGCCTGACCTTCGAGGAGTTCGAGAAGGATACGCTCCGGATCGACGCCGTGCTCTACAACATCACCATCATCGGTGAAGCAGCGAGCCAGGTTCCTCCGGAGGTACAGCAGCGCCTCGCGTTGCGCGTCTGGAGGTGGTGTGGGAAACGATCAAGAACGATGTTCCCGAGATCGTGCCGCTCCTGGAGGCGGCGCTTGCGGACAGCTCCGACCCGACCTGAACACTACGCACGCGAGCTGACGAGCGATGGAGCCCAAGCCGCTTTCCCGTGACCGCGTGATCCACCTCCTACGCGAGCACCGCGCCGAGATGGACCGGTTCGGAGTGCTTTCCATCTCTCTTTTCGGCTCTGTAGCCCGCGATGAGGCGACCGAGACAAGCGATGTGGACGTGCTCGTGGACTTCGGACCGGAGCCCACGTTCCGTGGCTACATGGACCTGAAGTTCTTCCTGGAGGATCTGTTCGGGACGAGGGTGGACGTGGTCACGCCCGGCACGCTTCGGCCGCGCGTGGAGCAATCCGTGACGGGGGATCTGCTCCGTGTCGCGTAATCGGCTGACGTTCCTGGAAAACATGCTCGAAGGCCTCGGCCATGCCCAGGAATTCACCTCGGGAATAACCCGAGACGAGTTCGTTGTCGACCGCCGCACTTTCTACGCGGTCATGAAAGCCTTCGAAATAGTGGGAGAGGCCGCGAAGCACATTCATCCGGAGGTACGTGCGCGGCATGCGGATGTCGATTGGCGCGGTCTGGCGGGGTTCCGTGACATCCTCACGCACTCCTACTTCTACTTCAGCGTAGACCCGAAGATCGTGTGGAACTTGGCGGTTCAGGATTCGGTGCAAGCACACCGCCAATTAAAGATCGTGCTCACCGCCGAGTCCGATGGGAGTAGCCGGGAGGCGCCGTGAGGTCTGAAGCATTCGGCGCGCAGATGCCGACGCTCGCGGGCGCGCCGCCGGGGCCCGAGTCGCGACGGCTCGCTGCGGAGCTGGCGCGCTACGAGTCGCCCAACGTCACGTACCTGGCGGACGACTTCCCCGTCTTCTGGGACGAGGCGCGGGGGGCCAACGTGCGCGACGTGGACGGCAACGTCTTCGTGGACCTGACGGCGGCGTTCGCGGTGGCCGGCGCGGGGCACGGGCACCCGCGCATCGTGGAGGCGGTGCAGCGCCAGGCCGCCCGCCTGCTGCACGGCATGGGCGACGTGCACCCGCCCGCCATCAAGGCCGAGCTCCTGCGCGCGCTTGCCGAGGTGGCGCCGGGGGGGCTCACGCGCTCCATCCTCGCCAACTCCGGAGGCGAGGCGGTGGAGGCGGCGCTCAAGACCGCCGTCATCGCTACGGGAAAGCCGCGGGTGCTCGCCTTTCACGGCGGGTATCACGGCCTCACCTACGGCTCGCTGGCGGTGTCGGGACGCGAGGACTTCCGCTCGCCGTTCGCCGCGCAGCTCATGCGCAACGCGGTGTTCGCGCCGTACCCGTACGCCTACCGCTCACCGTTCGGGCGCGACGCGGACGAGGTCGGCGCCGCCACGCTGCGCTACGTGGAGCACCTGCTCGACACCCCGGGAACCGCATCGGAGGGGATCGGCGCGATCCTGGTGGAGGCGGTGCAGGGCCGCGGTGGCGACGTGGTGCCGCCCGCGGACTTCCTCCCCGGCCTGCGGCGGATCTGCGACGAGCGCGGGATGCTCCTGATCGTGGACGAGATCTACACGGGTTTTGGGCGCACCGGCCGCTGGTTCGCGTGCGAGCACAGCGGCGTGGTGCCGGACCTGATGGCGGTCGGAAAAGGGCTCACGGGGGGCTTCCCCTTCGCGGCCTGCATCGGCACCGATGCGGTGATGGAGGCGTGGCCCCGCTCCACCGGCGAGGCGATCCACACCTCCACTTTCCTGGGAAACCCTGTCGGTTGCGCCGCCGCCCTCGCCTCCATCGCCGTGCTGCGCGACGAGCGGCTGGTGGAGCGCTCCGCGGAGCTGGGCGCGCGCATGCTCGAGCGCCTGCAAACGATGACGGCGGACCACCCGCGCGTCGCCGAGGTGCGCGGCCTGGGGATGATGATGGGCATCGAGATGGTGCGCGATCGCGAGAGCCGCGAACCGGCGCCGGAGCTGTCCGGGCGCGTGGTGGTGGAAGGGCTGAGGCGCGGGTTGCTGCTGCTGGGCGGCGGCCTGTACGGCAACGTCCTCTCCCTCTCGCCCCCCTTCGTCCTCACCGACGCGCAGGCGGATTGGGCGCTGGGAACGTTGGGGGAGATTCTGGATCGTCAGGCAGGCTGGGGGTGAAATCGTTTAAGCCAGCGAACGTCAAGTGCCACAAAAAAGGAGGGCCGCCCGATGGAGCGGCCCTCCTTCACACGCTGAGCAGGTGCTTGCGGCCTAGCCTTCGGTCGCCATTTCATACCCCCGCCCGCGCAGGATCGTAACGGTTTCGCCTTCTACCACATAGAAGACCTTCAATCCAGGGATTCCAGCAACGCTGTCCGGCGCGTCTTGAAGGTAGATTCGGACGTCTGTGTCCTGGGTCGCTCTTCCTTCCTTCTCGGCCCCGCCGCTGAGAAGAAAGCGAATACCTTCACGCCGCTCCGTCCAATCGTACCCGGCTGGCCCGATCGCTTCGAGGTCAGCTAGAAAGGCAGCGCTCTCGATAACGCGCCGTTTCGGCATGTTGCTTATGCTTCCCGCGTGGTGTATTCGCGCCCTAACTCACGAGCAAACGCATAGTCGTCTTCATCCGGCTCCCGATCTGAGGTGAGAGCCGTCGCGTACGGGATAGTCTCCCGATCGTTTGCATAGTCCCAACCGGGAAAGCGGTGGGAGATATCGCTTACCTCCGTCGCGGAGCGCCCCCAGAAAGCAGCAATCACGGAATCAACCATGGCGATCTCGTCGCCGCTGAACTCGGCCAGCTGAGGGTCGCGCAATGGGATGGGCCGCTTCTGCTGCCACGGACCGTACGCCTGCGGACGCACAACCAACTCGCCGTCCGCGACCATCTCTTCCCGGACAGGTACCAATCGCCGGGGTGCTGGCCCCTTCTCCAGCCTCATGTATTCCTGTCCCGTGATTGATCTTCCGTGCTTGGCGTAGTACAGAAAATCAGCGTAGAACAGGATCTTGTTGAGCTTCGTAGCCCCATACGCAGGATCTAGTTGGGATCGATCCGACACGTACAAGATGAGCTCCGCCATCTTTTCGTCGTTATTCATCGAACGTTCCCCCTCCTTGAGGCGGGCGTGCGTGAAACGCGCGGAAAACGTTGTAAGTTACGGGAAATAGCTTCACCAGTCAAGTCTTGTTCGGTATATATTCGGGTCCAGCTCCGTGTCCGCCCTGTTAGTACGCACCAGGTTTTTCCCTATGATCGTGCCGGCGCCGACCGTGGCGCTTGGTTGCAGTCGCGGCAGCGCCAGCGGTAATTTGCCAGACGCTCGCCCGACTGGCGGGCTCATCATCGGGTACACGTTCGCGGACGCACAGCGGGCGTGGAAAGCGCCGCGCGGCCAGCGCTGCGCCTCGAACGACTTCATCGCCGCGCGCCGTCCCAGAGTCAACACGCACCGATCCGTCCTCCAACCACACGACCTTGAGAGAGCATGGAGAAGCTGACCGACCTTTTCGAGCGCAACCGGGCGTGGGCCGCCGCGATGACGGAGCAGGATCCCGGGTTCTTCACGGGCCTGCTCCACCAGCAGACGCCGCAGTACCTGTGGATCGGGTGCTCGGACAGCCGCGTGCCCGCCAACCAGATCGTGGGGCTGGCGCCCGGCGAGATGTTCGTGCACCGCAACGTGGCCAACGTGGTGGTGCACACCGACCTCAACTGCCTTTCCGTGCTGCAGTTCGCGGTGGACGTGCTCAAGGTGAGGCACGTGATGGTGGTGGGGCACTACGGCTGCGGCGGGGTGCGCGCGGCGTACGAGGACGCGCGACTGGGGCTCATCGACAACTGGCTACGCCACGTGCAGGACGTGCGCGACGTGCACCGGGAGGAGCTGGACGCCATCCCCGATGCCGCCGACCGGGTGGACCGCCTCTGCGAACTCAACGTGGCCGCGCAGGTGCGCCACGTCTGCGAGACGACGGTGGTGCGCGACGCGTGGCTGCGCGGCCAGCCGCTGACGGTGCACGGCTGCATCTACCGCCTGCAGGACGGCATCCTGCGCGACCTGGGCGTGTCGGCGGGGCTGTAGCGGGGCGGGCACGCCGCTTCCGTCAGATGGACTCCGCGGCACTCACCCTGTACCCGGAGCCACGATGGCGGCAGTCTCGGCGAAGCGCCTGGAAGCACACGTGCGCATGCTGTCGGAGACGCTGGCGCCGCGCAGCGTGGCGCACCGCGCCAACCTCGACGCGGCGGCGTCGTACGTCGCGGTGGAGATGGGGGCGGGCGGCGCGGAGGTGTCGAGGCAGGTGTACGCGGCCGCGGGGGCCGAGTACCGCAACGTCATCGCCCGGCTCGGGCCGGAGACGGAGGAGCGCGTCGTGGTGGGGGCGCACTACGATGCCGCCGGCCCCTTCCCCGGCGCGGACGACAACGCGAGCGGGGTGGCGGGGATCATCGAGCTGGTGCGGGTACTGGCAGGCTCGGCGTGGGCGTGGAGCTGGTTGCGTACCCGTGCGAGGAGCCGCCCTTCTTCCGCACCCCCTACATGGGGAGCATGGTGCACGCCAACTCGCTGCGCGCCGAGGGGGCGCGGGTGAGGGGGATGATCGCGCTGGAGATGATCGGGTACTTCAGCGACGAGCCGGGGAGCCAGACCTTCCCCACTCCGCTGCTGAAGCCGTTCTATCCCTCGCGCGGCAACTTCATCACGGTGGTGGGCAAGCTGGGGCAGGGGCCGCTGATCCGCCGCGTGCGGCGGTCGATGCGCCGCGGCTCGCCGCTTCCCGTGCGCACCATCCAGGCTCCGCGCGCGGTCCCCGGCGTCGACTTCAGCGACCACGCCAGCTACTGGACCGCCGGCTTCGACGCCGTGATGGTGACCGATACCGCCTTCTACCGGAACCCGCACTACCACACTGCCCACGACACGGCGGACACGCTGGACTACGCGCGCATGGCGATGGTGGTGGACGGGGTGCGGGAGGCGGTGGTGGCGCTGGCTACTTGAAGCGGAGCTTGGCCACCAGGATGGCGACGTTCAGCGCCACCATCCCACCGTTGGTGGCGATCACGGGCCAGTCGCTGGTGATCGCGCCGTAGACGATCCACAGCCCGCCCGCGGTGATGAGGATGACGAACATCCCGAGCGACAGGTCGTTGGTCCTCTTCGTCTTCCACACGCGCACCACCTGCGGGAGAAACGAGATCACGGTCAGCGCCCCCGCGACGTAGCCGATGTAGGTTGCGAACTGCTGAATGGGTGCCTCCTGGTTGGGATTGGATCTGCGGCGGGTGTTCGGGCAAGGGGTGCGCCGGGAGGGAAGCAGGCGGGTTGGGGGTATCCGGCGGTTGAACCCAGATCCTGCGTGGAAAAAAGAGCGAGCACCGACTTGAAGTAGTAGATTGTGAGTCACTTCCGCCAAGAAGCCTCTCACACCCGCTACACCAAACCGGTGCTCTGATGCAAGCTATCCCGACTCGCCCATAC
>DASVQP010000060.1 GCA_036389135.1 Longimicrobium sp. | reverse complement strand
AGCACTTAGCACTTAGCACTTAGCACTTAGCACTTAGCACTTAGCACTTAGCACTTAGCACTTAGCACTTAGCACTTAGCACTTAGCACTTAGCACTTAGCACTTAGCACTTCCGTTCATCTGTTCTTCGTCCACTGCGCCACGTTCACCAGCTTGCTGCGCGGGTCCATGGTCACGTTCTGGATGCGGCGGCCGATCCCGGCCATGTCGTCGATCCAGAAGAGGGTGGTCAGCGGCTGGTCGCGCTGCAGCATCTGCGAGAACTGCGTCCAGGTCTGCTTCGCCGCGGCGGGGTCGTTGGTGCGCATCCCCGTCTCCATCAGGCGGTCCAGCTCGGGGTTGCAGTAGCCGGTGCGGTTGGGCGACCCCTTCTTCTGTGCCTCGGCGCAGGAGAAGAGGGCCACCGGGTCCACCCTGAACGTGTCGAGCACCCATCCGGTGATGATGGCGTCGTAGTCGCGCGCCTTGTGCTGCTGGAGCATCGTCTGGAACTCGATGGTGCGCAGTTGCGCGTCCACACCCACCTGCTTGAGCTGCTGCTGCACGAAGGAGGCGACGTCCTTGCGCAGCTGGTTCTCCGAGTTCGTCAGCAGGGTGAAGCGCAGCGGCCTACCGTTCTTCTCCACGATCCCGTCGCCGTTGGTGTCGCGCCAGCCGGCCTGCGCCAGGAGCTGCTTGGCCGCGGCGGGGTCGTAGCGGTCCGCCTGCGACAGGTCCGTGTGCATGGGGCTCCACGGCGGGATCACGCCGTGCGCCGGCGCGCCGAAGCCGCGCAGCAGCCCCTGGATCATCTGCGGCTTGTTGATGGCCATCCCCAGCGCGCGCCGCACGTTGGCGTCCTTGAACGGCTCGCGCTCGTTGTTCCACCCCACGTAGTAGAACTCGCGCGACGGGAAGTTGCTCAGCCGGAAGCCCTGCTGGCTCTTGACCTGCGCCGCCTGGTCCGGAAGGAGCGTCCAGCCGATCACGTCCGCGGTGCCGTTGAGCAGCTCCGTCACCAGCGTGGTGGCCTCGGGGATCATGCGGAAGACGACGCGGTCCAGCTTCGGCCGTCCGCCCATTCCCGCGGGGAAGCCGGGGTTCGCCTCCAGCACCAGGCTCTGGTTGGGCCGGAAGTCCGCCACCTTGAACGGCCCGCTGCCGATGGGCTTCTGGTTGTACGGGTGCTGGGTGAGCTGCTCCGGCGGCACGTTCCCCAGGATGTGCTTGGGCACCGGCGACCACCAGAAGTCCTCCAGCGCCATCGCGTGCGGCCGGGTGAAGGCGAAGCGGATGGTGTACGGGTCCACCACCGTGGCGGACTTCACCTGCGTCAGGTACACCGAGCCCACGAGCCCCGAGGTCGCCTTGGGGTTCTTGGCCAGGTCGAAGGTGAACTTCACGTCCTCGGCGGTGACCTGCTGCCCGTCGTGCCACTTCACGTCGCGGCGCAGCTTCATCGTCACCCCGGTGTCGCCCTCCATCTGCCAGCTCTCGGCCAGGTACGCCCGCGGCTGCAGCTTCTCGTCGAACTGGATGAGCGGGGTGAACAGCATGTACCGTTCGATGTCCTGCACCGTCGAGGCGGTGTTGGTCACCGGGTTGAACGACTGGACGTTCCCCAGTATCCCGACGATGGCGGTGCCGCCCTGCCCCGCGCCGCCGGAACCGCCGTTGCCGCCCCCGCTCCCTCCCTCGCCGCCGCACGCGGCCAGGAGTGCCAGGGCGCTGAAGATCGTGTACGCTCGAAGTGCGCGGGGTGCGGGCATGCCTTGCCTCAGACGGACAGGGTTGGTGCGCGGGGGGCTTGCCCCCGCCGCGTTGGGTCTAAGCGCGGCCTATCGATGCCAAGTCCATGCCGTCCCGCCGTAGCGCTCCGCCAGCGCCTCCGCCCGCGCCCTCTCGCGCTCCGTGGGAGTGCCTGGTTCGACCTCCGCACCCAGCGCCTCGCGCCACCCCTGCGCCAGCGCCGCGACGAGCTCTTCCCACGCCGGCTCGCGCCCCAGCAGCGGCACGAGCGCGGCCGGCCGGTCCGCGTCCGCCATGGGCTGGCGCAGCAGCGCCGCGACCTCGCCCTGGTCGTCCTCCAGCGGAAGCGAGCCGTGCTGCAGGACGACGCTCCCCATCCGCCGCTGCGCGCTGCCCACCAGCTTGCGTCCGCCGGCCATCACCTCCCCCTCCACCGGCTCCGCGAAGCACGGCGACGTCGACGGGACGGGCGCGCGCCTCCCGGTGTCGCCCTGCACCGCCGCGTCCACTCCCAACTGGCGCAGCCCCGACACCAGCGCGCGGTTCATCGCCGTGTACGCCTCTCTCGGAGAGCCCAGGAGCGTGTCGGGAAGCGCGGCGGAGTAGGTGAGCTCGCGGTGGTGGAGTACGGCGCGCCCGCCCGTGGGGCGCCGCACCACGTCCCAGCCGCGCGCGCGGATCGCCTCTTCGTCGTACAGCCCCGCCGCGGGCTGGTTGCGCCCCAGCGAGAGGCACGGCGGGCTCCAGCGGTAGAAGCGCAGCACCGGCCCGCCGCCCTCCGCCACCGACTCGGCGAGCGCCTCGTCCAGCGCCATGTTCCACGCCCCCCGCGCGGGCGGCGTATCGAGGAGACGCCAGGACATCGGGGAATGGGGACGAGGAAAGGTTGGCCGCTGGCCGAGAATGGGGGTGGTGCGGGCGGGCGTCAAGAAGCCCCGCGGCTCGGAGGGGCCGCGGGGCTCTGGAATGCAGTTGCGCTTCAGGCTGCGTCGGGCTCCGAAGCGGAGCCGTTCGCCTTGGGCGCCTGAGGCTTGCTCCGCCGTGCCGTGCGGGTAGACATGCGCTCGGGGTGGAGTCGTTCCTGCTCACGAAAGTACCGCCCCATCGCCTTGATATCCCCGTTAAACTGGGCTGACAGCTCCCGTCTGATCTCCCAGAGCTCTTCCATAACTTCATCGACGTGATCGGGATCGTTCACGTTGATCGGCTTTTCGTGGCCCATGCTGCTTCCCGTCCCTGGGCCGGTCCGCTGTGGATGCGACGCGGCACCGTTTCGATTATCCCTTCGATTGGATGCAGCCGCCGCTGTTCCTCGAAGTATCGGCTCATCGCGCTGATATCGCCCTTGAACTGCTCCGAGAACTCGTTCCGGATCTGGCGGATCTCGGCGAGAATGGGATCGTCGTAGTCCGGATCGTTTACGTTGATCTGCTTGTCCTTGTCCTGCATACCGTCACCTCCTCAGCAAGTCGTCTGGCGTGCAGAGCGCCGGCAGGCGGAATCCGTGTTTCTGGATGACTTTCGCGATGGTTGAGTACATTCTCGGAGTCGCGATGTGCCTGCAGTTCCACGTCAACAGGTAATCAAGCCCGTTCACCGCCGCGAGCGAGATATGGTACGCGTCCGTCTCGGCCTTCGATGGGGGGGTCCACGTGCCAGAAGCGATCTTGTGAGATCATCCGCGTCCTTGTGCACCGCCAGAGTGGGAAGAGCGTGCAAAATGTTCATCCGCGCCTGTGCCATCATCGCTTCACCGCGCGCGGCTTCCCGGGTAACGATTTCAGAGGTCACCAGCCGGTACTCCCCCCGCCGGTTCTCCCACCAGTCGCGGGTCTGGTGCTGGCGGGCGGCCATGATGGGATCGCGGCTGGGGCGCGCGACCAGGTAGCTGACGATGCTCGTTTCGATGTACACGGAGGGCGGCATGAACCACGCTAACCACACCCTCCGCGACCCACAATCGGGCCCGCAAAAGTCGATCCGCGGTTGGCGTAAAACGATGCGGGGGCGCCCCTTTAGGACGCCCCCGCTCGGAAGGAGCCACCGGTCGAAGTCACAGCTCGAGCGATGTCCCCGGCTTCATCACCTCCACCCGCGCGAGGCCACCGACGAGGCGGCGGAACTCCTCGGGGTCCTGACGGATCAGGTCAAAGGTGTCGTAGTGCATGGGGACCACCGTGGCTGGCTGGATGAACTCGACGGCGCGGGCGGCGTCTTCCGGACCCATGGTGTAGTTGTCGCCGATGGGGAGGAGCGCGACGTCCACCTGGCCCCGAAGGAGCTGCATGTCCGTGATCAGCGCCGTGTCGCCGGCGTGGTAGAGGCGCCGCCCGCCGGCCAGCGTGAGCAGGAAGCCGGCGCAGTCGGTGGTGAAGGCGCCTTCCTCGTCGCCGTCGATGCTGCCCGTGTGCAGGGCGGGTGTCAGCTTCACGCGGCCGAAGGGGAACTGGTACCCTCCGCCGATGTTCATCCCGTGCCCGTTCTCCACCCCCTGCTTCTGGCAGAAGGCGACCAGCTCAAAGGTGGAGACGACGGTGGCTCCCGTCTTCTTCGCCAGCTTCACGCAGTCCGCGAAGTGGTCGAAGTGCCCGTGCGACACCAGGATGTAGTCCAGCCGCTCCACCGCGTCCGTCTTGATGTCGGCCACGGGGTTCTGGTCGAGCCACGGATCGAACATGATCCGCGTGCCGTCGCCGGTCTCCAGGGTGAAGCAGGAGTGGCCGTGCCAGGTGAGTCGAGCCATGGAACCTCAGGGAGAAAGTGCCCAGTGCCCAGTGCCCAGTGCCTAGTGAGTTGTTACTGAGCACCAGGCACTTGGCACTTGGCACTGCCGTTTTATCCGATCAGCTTCTCGTACGCCGCCGCATCCAGCAGCCCCTCGACCTCCGACGAGTCGTCGGCGCGGACCTTGATCATCCAGCCGGCGCCATAGGGGTCGTTGTTCACGGCGGCGGGGTCGGCATCGAGAGCGGCGTTCGACTCCACCACCTCGCCCGAGATCGGGGAGTAGAGGTCGGAGACGGCCTTCACGGCCTCGATGGTGCCAAAGGTCTGCATCGCCTGGAGGCGCGTTCCGGCGGCTGGGAGCTCCACGAACACGATGTCGCCCAGCTCGCCCTGCGCGTAGTCGGTGATCCCCACCGCGTACACGCCGTCGCCCGCGGCCTTCACGTACTCGTGCTTCTCGGTATATCGCAGGTCCTGCGGGACGTTCGCCATCGCGCGTTCCTCATGCCAGGAATAAGGGGGTTGCCGGCCGGGGGGACACGATACGCGCCCTCCCCTGCCCCGGCAAGCGTGCCCCAGGGGAACACCGGCGGCTCTGCGACGTACCGGGGAATGTGCGCGGCGGCCCGTCGTCCGCCGCACCCCACCCGTGTGTGAACCATGATGAGCTTTCCCGGTGCCGCCCGGCGCCCCGAGACCGATGCCCGCAACCGCGCCATCTCCGACCTGCGGAAGGCGCTGGTGAGCTTCGGCAACGCGTTCGACCTCCTCAAGGGGACCGAGTGCGACTGCGACGACCCCACCTGCCCCAATCGCTCTCCCGAGACGATGACGGCCGAGCGGCTCCTGGACTGGCTGGCCGACGCCTGGCACGGCCTGGCCGGCTGCGGCCACGTGGGGGACGAGGCGCCGCCCCCGCCCGCCGTGATGCTGGAGCGCAACCGCTGGCTGGTGGCGCACTTCGCCCGCCACATGGAGACCATGGGCGACGAAGGCTGGCGCAGCGTGCTCGCCCGCTTCCGCGACATCGCCGTCACGCCGCTGTTCGAAGAAGCGGCCTCGCTCGTCTCCCACGGCGTCACCGAGATCTTCCCCGACGCGGAGGAGGATCCCGCCTGCCAGCGCGCCCTCCACGCCGCGGACGCATGGGCCGATGCGTGGGCGCTGGACGAGGCCACCCTCGAGGACCTGGGGACGGCGATCGAGTGCGCGGCGCTGGCGCTGTTCGGCTTCGGCATCGCGGACGCCCGGCTGACCGAGGCGCTGTACGAGCCGTTCGCGGCGGCGGTGCCCCTCAACGAGCTCGTGTTCCAGGCGCGGTCCGGGGCGCCCTGATCCAAGGGCCTCACGCGGAGACGCAGGAGAGGGTTACGGAGAAGCAAGGAGGCACGGAGGATTCCCTCTGTGCCTCCTTGTGCAGTTCTCTGCTGCTCGATCCCTGCGTCTCTGCGCCTCTGCGCGGGGATGCAGTTTGGCGGATCTCAGAAGCGCAGTGTGGCGGTCAGGCCGACGCCGCCGTCCGCCGTCGCAAGGGGGGCGGCGGCGAGGAGGGCGTGGTGGCCGGGGGCCAGGCGCACGCTCCGGGTAAGCGCCGGGGCGGCCGCGGGGCGAAAGAGCGTGTAGGCGCCGATCAGCGTCGTCGCGGCGCCGAAGCCCGTGTTGAAGATCCCGTACGGCCGCGCCGAGACCTCGCCCAGCCCGCCGATCCCGATCACCGTCTGAAGTGCGCCGCCCGCGACGGCCAGCCCGCTCCACGTGCGCGACTCGCGCTGCAGGCTCATGTGCATCAGGCCCGCATTGGAGAGCGTCGACGCGCCGGTCGCGATGTGGTACGCCCACATGAACTCGTCCGAGGTCGGTTCCGGCTCCTCTCCGCCGTACGCCGGCTGCACGCGCGCGGCCTCGGCGGCGGTCATCCCGTTGGCGCGGAGCCAGGCGACCAGCTCCGGGTCGTCGGCGAGCTGGCGGATGAGGGCGAGGTTGCGGGTGGCGGCGATGCGCTGTACGAGCGCCACGCTCCCCGATTCGGCGATCAGGTACGCCATGGCGCACGGGGTGCCGTGCTCGTCCACGAAGACCGGGACGCGCGCGCCGGGGACCCGGTGGTTGTGCGGGAACTGGCCGGCCACGCGGTAGCGGCGCAGCGCGGCCAGGGCACGCCCGCGCGCCTCCCGCTGCGGTGCAGTCAGGTGCGACACGTCGTGAGACTCCATCTTCCGCTCGGCGCCGAGGAGGTGGGCCTGGATGCGGGCAGTCTCGGCGGCGCGCCAATCGTCGGGCGAGGTGGCGCCCGCAGGTGAGGCGGCGAGGAGCGCGGCTATGAGGATGAGGGCGCGGCGCATGGCGGGGGCTCCTGGAGCGGGGTTCGGTGTACGGGACGCCTTCACAACGCGCGTGCTACGCGCAGCGTGACGAAAACGGGCGGCGCGGTTTGCGGCGCCTTGACGGCCCGGCTAAATTTTCGGCCTTCGCAACTGTACGCCGCCAATTGGAGACGCACCGTGAATAGATCGGTCTTTGCCCACACGGACACTTTCGTCCGCCGCCACATCGGCCCGGATGAAGGCGAGATCCGGGAGATGCTGGAGACGCTCGGCTACCCGTCGCTGGACGCGCTGATCGACGACACCGTGCCGCCATCCATCCGCCTGGAGCGCCCCCTGAAGCTGGGGCCGGAGCGCAGCGAGTACGAGCTCCTCTCCGAGCTGCGGGAGATGATGTCCAGCAACCGGGTCTTCCGCTCCTTCCTGGGGATGGGGTACCACGACTGCATCGTGCCGCCGGTGATCCAGCGCAACATCCTGGAGAACCCCGGGTGGTACACGCAGTACACGCCGTACCAGGCCGAGATCGCGCAGGGCCGCCTGGAGGCGCTCCTCAACTTCCAGACGATGGTGGTGGACCTGACCGGCCTCCCCGTCGCCAACGCGTCGCTGCTGGACGAGGGCACCGCCGCCGCCGAGGCGATGGCGATGGCGTACGGGATGGGCGGCAGCGCGGAGCGGAACACCTTCTTCGTCTCCGAGCACTGCCACCCGCAGACGGTCGACGTGGTGCGCACCCGCGCCGCCGCCCGCGACATCGACGTGGTGGTGGGCGATCCGGAGAAGTTCGACTTCAAGACGCCCGTCTTCGGTTTCCTCCTCCAGTACCCCGCGACCGATGGGGCCGTGATCGACTACGGCGCCTTCGTACAGCGCGCCCGCGAGGAGGGCGCGGCCGTCATCGTATCCGCCGACCTCCTTTCGCTGGCGCTGCTCGCCCCGCCCGGGGAGTGGGGCGCGGACATGGTGGTGGGGACCACGCAGCGCTTCGGCGTCCCGCTGGGCTTCGGCGGGCCGCACGCGGGCTACTTCGCCTGCCGCGACGAGCTCAAGCGCCAGATCCCCGGCCGCATCATCGGCGTCTCCACCGACGCGGAGGGAAAGCCGGCGCTGCGCATGGCGCTGCAGACGCGCGAGCAGCACATCCGCCGCGAAAAGGCCACCTCCAACATCTGCACCGCGCAGGTGCTGCTGGCGGTGATGGCCGGGATGTACGCCGTCTACCACGGCCCGGACGGAATCCGCGCCATCGCCGGGCGCGTGCACTCGCTGGCACGTGTGGTTGCCGAGGGCGCGCGCCGGCTGGGATACAAGGTGGTGCACGAGAACTTCTTCGACACCGTCCGCGTCGAGGTGGGCTCGCGCCAGTCGACGATCCTGGCCGCCGCCCGTGACCGCTCGATCAACCTGCGCCCCTTTGGTGAAAGCTCCATCTGCATCGCGCTGGACGAGACGACGGGCGAGGAGGAGCTGGAGACGATCCTCATCTCCCTCAACCGCGGCTCGCCGGTTTCCTTCACCGCCCGCGAGATCGCGGACGGGCTGGAAGAGGAGACGATGCCGCTGGCGCGCACCAGCCCGTACCTGGAGCACCCCGTCTTCAACCGCTACCGCAGCGAGACGGAGATGCTGCGCTACATCCGGCGGCTGGAGTCGCGCGACCTGTCGCTGACGCACTCCATGATCCCGCTGGGGTCGTGCACCATGAAGCTCAACTCCACCTCCGAGATGTTCCCGGTGAGCTGGCCGGAGGTGAACCGCATCCACCCCTTCGCCCCGGCCGAGCAGACGGTGGGATACCGCGAGCTCTTCCGGCAGCTCGAAGAGGAGCTGGCGGAGATCACGGGCTTCGCGGCGGTGTCGCTGCAGCCCAACGCGGGGAGCCAGGGCGAGTACGCGGGCCTTCTCTGCATCCGCGCGTACCACGAGGCCCGCGGCGAGGCGCACCGCAACGTGTGCCTGATTCCCGGCTCGGCGCACGGCACCAACCCGGCGAGCGCGGTGATGGCGGGGATGAAGGTCGTCGTGACCGGCACCGACGCCCGTGGCAACGTGGACGTGGACGATCTGCGCGCCAAGGCGGAGCAGTACGCGGACAACCTGGCCGCGCTCATGGTGACCTACCCGTCCACGCACGGCGTTTTTGAGGTGGAGATCCGCGAGATCTGCGACATCGTGCACCGGCACGGCGGGCAGGTGTACATGGACGGCGCCAACATGAACGCGCAGGTGGGCCTCTGCCGCCCCGGCGACTTCGGCGCGGACGTGTGCCACCTGAACCTGCACAAGACCTTCTGCATCCCGCACGGCGGCGGCGGCCCGGGGATGGGGCCGATCTGCGTGGCGGAGCACCTGGCGCCCTTCCTCCCCGGCCACCCGGTGATCCCGGTGGACGGGCGCGAGCACGGCGCGGTCTCGGCCGGCCCGTGGGGGAGCCCCAGCATCCTTCCCATCTCGTGGATGTACATCAACCTGATGGGCGCAGAGGGGCTCACGCAGGCGACGCGCGTGGCGATCCTGAACGCCAACTACATCGCCCGGCGGCTGGAGGAGCACTACCCGGTGCTCTACCGCGGCGCCAACGGCACGGTGGCCCACGAGTGCATCGTGGACCTGCGCCAGCTCAAGCAGAGCGCGGGGATCGAGGTGGAGGACGTGGCCAAGCGCCTGATGGACTACGGCTTCCACGCCCCCACCGTCTCCTTCCCGGTGGCCGGGACGATGATGATCGAGCCCACGGAGAGCGAGGCGCTTTCGGAGCTGGACCGCTTCTGCGAGGCGATGATCTCGATCCGCGAGGAGATCCGCGCGGTTGAGCTGGGCATCGCGGACCGCCGCGACAACCCGCTCAAGAACGCGCCGCACACCATGGGCGTGGTGATGGCGGACGAGTGGTCGCACCCCTACTCGCGCGAGCAGGCGGGCTTCCCCGCCCCGTGGAGCCGCGAGCGGAAGTTCTGGCCGCACGTGGCCCGCGTGAACAACGCCGCTGGCGACCGCAACCTGGTCTGCTCCTGTCCGCCGATCGAGATGTACGCGTCGGTGTGAACGGCGGGTGGGGCTGGGTGGGTGAATGAAAGACGAGCTGGATGAAAGACGACGGGATGGGTGAAAGACGGCGGGGCTCCTTCCGAGGTGGAGGGAGCCCCGTTGTTTTGGCGGAACGGCGGCTAGGTGCCGGCGGTTGAAACCGCTGCAACACCCGCGGGAAGCCTGCCTTCGCAGGCTCCGGGGGCGAGATTGGGGTCGGGGGGCGGGCACCGGGGCCGCATCACCGGGGGATGAATCCCCCGGCTGGAACTACGGGAAGACCGCTGAAGCGGTCTCGTGGGCCGCGGGTTACAGCGCGGCCCGTGACACGGGCGCGATGAATCGCGCCGCAACGAGATCTGCGCGCGCACGACGCAGTTCTCCCCTCCCCCGCCTGCGCCCCCGCAGGCGGGGGAGGGGCCGGGGGAGGGGGACTTTCGCCCCCCTCACACCCCGAACCCCCCGCTCCGCGCCCTCCACTGCCGCGCCGGCAACCCCAGCATGCGCACGAAGATGCGGCGCACGCCGCGCTGCACCACGCTGCCCACGGCCTTCTCGCCCGCGACGGCCGGGCGCGCCTCGCCGCGGAGCCAGCGGCGCAGGTCGTCCAGGTCGGAAAGGGAGAGCGTTTCGGCGTCCAGCGTGGCCAGGTAGTAGAACCGCCCCCGCTTGCGCGGGTGCAGCGTGGGGGCGAAGGCCACCTGCAGCGCGGCCTCCACGGCGCCCATCGAGGGGAGGGTGCGCTGCACGCGGCCGTCCTCCAGCACGTACCCCTCGTCGAGCGCGCTGCGGAGGACGGCGAGGGACACCTCCTGCGAGCCTTCGAGCTGATCCAGAACGTCCTTGCGCCACAGCTCCACGCGCAGGTGCAGGCGAATGGGGAGCCCGGAGGCGAGCGCGTCGCGCAGGGCGCGGTCGCGCAGGGCGCCGTTCACGCGCACCACGGGCCGCCACTGCTGCGCCGGGCCCGCCACGCCCAGCACCAGCGTCCGCTGCGCGCGGAGCGGTGCGGGATCCGCGAGCGTCCCCAGCATCAGGAGGAGCGCGGGGAGGACCCGGCGGAGGAACGAAGTCAAAAGCGCGAGTTCAGCCGGACGAAGATGTTGGGCCCGCGGCTTGGCCGTACGAAGCGGCCATCGCTGGAAACCGGCACGGCCGCGTACACGCCCAGCCGGCCCAGGAGGACGCCGGCCCCGATGTCGAACGCGTCCTGCTGCACGCCGCCCCACGGGGCCTTCCCCCACCCGCTCGCCGCGTCGGCGAAGAGGCTCCACCCCAGCGTCCCGTCCCAATGGGCGCTCACGCGGCGCACGCCGTCGTCCACGCGCTCGCTGTCCGGCCGGCCGACGTTGATGTGGAGGTCGACATTGCCGCGGTACTCGGCCTGGACCAGCACCACCCGGTCGCACCCGTAGCCGCCGTAGAAGGCGCGCGGTACTGGGTTCTGGGTGGGGTCGGAGGGCACGCGCACCACCTCGCCCCGCGCGGCGCAGTCCAGCGAGAGCAGGTTGAAGCCGGGGAGCGACGCCTCGCCGCCCAGCGCGTGCTGCCGCTGCGGCGGAAGGAACTCGTCTCCGATGCCGCCCGCCGCCATGACGCGCAGGTTGAGCCGCGCGGTGGGGCTGATGCGGTTGTAGCGCCGCAGGTCCACCAGGCCGTGCGTGAACAGCCCGTAGTGGCGCTCGGGCCGCACGGTGCCGATGGGGTCATCGCCGCCGACGGCGACGGAGACGAGCTCCGGCTGGCTAAGGGTGCTGCGGACGGCGCGCTCCAGCTCCGTCTCGAAGTACCAGCCGGTGGAGGGGTCGACGGGGTCGCTACGACCGTCCCACTTCACGCTCGCCAGGATCGAGTTGAGGTCACCGCGAGCGGAGTAGGGCTGCAGCCGCCAGGGGTCGTTGTTGTTGAAGATCGTCCACGGGTTGCCCGCGGCGAGCGGAAGGTGGCGCTCGGCGCGGTACTCCAGCGTGGCGGAGAAGGGGGAGCGCCGCGGGCCCACCGCCGCGAAGACGCTGAACCCCTGCCGCTCGTAGTAGTCGCGGTAGTCGCGGTGGAAGACGAAGGTGGAGAGGCTGTTCTCCACGTTGCTGAGGTGCCACCCCTCGATGGGCGACACGATCGACCGCACCCCGCCGCCGATGCGGAAGAGGCCCGTGCCGCCCAGGAACTGCTCCGCCATCACGTCGCCGCCCCAGCGCTCGGCGCCGTACGGTCCCTCGGCCTCCGTGCGGAAGATGCCGCGCGCGCGGAGCCGGAACGGGTTGCGCCCCGGCGTCTCCACCACCGGCCCGAAGGTGATAGGAAGCCCCTCCACGCGGTTGTAGCTCCCCTCTGTGGCCAGCACCAGGCGCGTCCTGCCGCGGCGGGGGCGCAGCGTGGTGCCCTCGCCCGTGGAGTCGCCCACCGTCGCGGGCTCCTGGAGCACGAGGCGCTCGCCCTCCTTCACGTACTCCAGCGGCGCGGAGTAGGCGTTCATCTCCCCCTGCACGCGCGCGCTGTCGGCGCCGGTGATCTGGCCGCCGACCACGGTGACGCTCCCGGCGACCACGGCTCCGGGGAGGAATTCCAGGTCGCCGTTGATGACCACCACGTCGCCCTCGACGCGCCCCGCCACGGAGAACGGGCCGTCGAGCACCGCCACGGGCCCGGACACCGTCCCGTCTGCCGGGATGCGGGTGCGGCCGTTGAAGTGGAGGGTGCGGGGATCGTTGAAGAAGGTCGTGACCCGTTCCGCGACGTCGGCCGGAAGGCGGGCTTCGGCGATCTCCTGCGGAACCGTGTCTTGCTGCGCGCGTGCGGGAATCGCGGCCAGCAGCGCCGCGGCAATGCCGAGCGCCAGGATGCTGCGCATGGTACCTCCAGTATCGGAAAAGGCCGGTCTACGACCCACGTTTGCACCTTCCGCAAAGGCAGATGCCGTGCCCCGTGCCGGAAACATCGCAACTCGCTCCTGTTCCACCACTTACTGAATTCACCCCAGGCCGCGCATGTGTCACAATGACGCGGAATGCGGGGGAAGGTGTCTCTTCCGCACCGGTTGGGAAGTGCGGGAGTGCGTGAGTGCGCCCAACCCCACATCTGTCATCCTGAGGGAGCCGCCCCGCGAACATCCGCGCCGCGCGCCAGACTCCTGCGGGGACCGAAGGATCTAGCCGTCGAGGCAAGAGGACGGCGGGCAACGACGGTCCTCTCGGCACGCGCAGTAGATCCTTTGCTCCGCGCCAAAGGTCGCACAACGGGAGAGATCTGAGAAGCGCTTTGCTCAGGATGACATAAAGGGGTGGGCCGCGGTCCTCTTCCTGCTACCCCATTGCCCATTCCCCATTCCCCATTCCCCATTCCCCATTCCCCGCACTAACGCACTATCGGTCGATCCCAAGCCTCCGCATCCGCCGGTACAGATTCGCCCGGTCCGTCCGCAGGCGGCGGGCGGCTTCGGCGACGCTGCCGGCGGCGGCCTCCAGGGCGCCGTTCAGGAGCTCGCGCTCGTAGGCGTCCAGGCGGTCCGCGAGCGGGCGGTCGTCGTCGTCCAGGTAGGCGGGGGCCGCCTCGCCCGCGATGGGTGCGCCGCCCGCGAGGAGGACGCGGATCTCGGCCGGGCCCACCTCGCTGCCGGAGTGGAGGATCGAGAGGCGCTCCAGGATGTTCGCCAGCTCTCGCACGTTGCCGGGCCACGGGTGGCGCACCAGCGCGTCCATGGCGCCCGGAAGGAGACGCGGGGGGCGAAGTCCGTTCGCGGCGTGGCGGGCGAGGAAGTGCTCGGCCAGCAGCGGCACGTCCTCGCGCCGCTCGCGCAGCGGGGGGAGGTGGATGGGGATTACGTGAAGCCGGAAGAAGAGGTCCTCCCTGAAGCGCCCCGCCACGACCTCCGCCCGCAGGTCCTTGTTGGTGGCCGCCAGGATGCGCACGTCCACCTTGATCGGCTCGTGGCCGCCCACCCGCTCCACCTCGCCACCCTCGAGGGCGCGGAGGAGCTTGGCCTGCGCCTCCAGGCTGAGATCGCCGATCTCGTCCAAGAAGAGCGTCCCCCCGCTGGCCAGCTCGAAGCGGCCGCGGCGGCGCTCCGTGGCCCCGGTGAAGGCACCCTTCTCGTGGCCGAACATCTCGCTCTCCACCAGGTCGCGCGGGATGGCGGCGCAGTTGAGGCGCACCAGCGGGCCCGCGTGCCGCGCCGAGCGCTCGTGCACCGCGCTCGCCACCACCTCCTTCCCCGTGCCGCTCTCGCCGGTGATCAGCACCCGTGCGTCCGTGGGCGCCACCCGCTCGATGACGCTGCGCACCTGCTCGATGGCGGGAGCGCGCCCCACCATCCCGTCGCGCGCGCGGAGCTCTTCGCGCAGAGCGCGGTTCGTCGCCTTGGCGTGCCGCAGCTCCAGTGCGGAGCGGAGCGAGAGGAGGACGGCTTCGGGGGCGAGCGGCTTCTCCACGAAGTGGAAGGCGCCCAGCTTGGTGGCCTTCACCGCGTCCGAAAGAGAGGCGCGGCCGCTCATCATCAAAACTGGGACGTCGGGGGCGGCCTTTTTCAGCTCCGGAAGCACCTCGAGCCCCGTGGCGTCGGGCATGTAGAGGTCCATCACCACCGCGTCCGGCTCGTCGTTCCGGATCTCGGCCAGGGCGCTGCGTCCCGAGCCCGCCTCGCGCACCTCGTACCCCTCCGCGCGAAGCAGGGCGCCCAGCATCCGGCGGATGTTGGGCTCGTCGTCTACGATCAGGACGGATTGCATGAGGCGGGGGTCAGGGGGCCGGGTGCACCACGATGGGCGGAAGCTCGTGCGGGGGCGGATGCGCGGCGAGGTAGCGCAGCGCGCGCGGCTGACCGGTGGCGGCCAGCAGTTCGCGCGCCCGCCTGCGGGACTTCGCGCTCATCCCAGGGTTGCCTGCTCTGGAGACCAGCGAATCCGTGTACTCGCCGCTCTCGAAGGCGGCGGACATTGCGAGGCTGCGGCGCAGCTCGTAGGCGAGCGGTTCGCGGTTCCCGCAGATGAAGCCGTCGTGCGGCAGGGCTATGACCCAGGAGTCGTTCAGCTCCCCGGCCACCGCCGGCGCGGCCAGCCAGAGCCCGCCGGGGATGCACCAGAAGGCCGCGCACAGGGCGCGGGTCAGCGATTCCTTCATGAAGCGCGTCATCGTCTCCTCAAGCCGAGTGCGCCAGCGCCACGTCGGGCGCCAGGGGAAGGACGACGCGGAACTCCGCCCCGCCCTCCGGCCGGTTGCGGGCGGCCACGCGCCCGCCGTGCGCCTGCACCGTCTGCTTCACCAGCGCCAGCCCGAGGCCGGTGCCGCGCGACTTGGTGGTGAAGTCCGGCTCCCAGATGCGCTCCAGGTTCTCGGGGGGGATGCCGGGGCCGCCATCCAGCACCCGCACCTCCACCCACCCCTCGGCCGCGCGCGCCACCACCTGCACCGATCCGGGGGCCGCATCCGCCCCTACCGCGTCGCCCGCGTTCAGGAGGAGGTTGGCGAAGGCGCGGCTGAGGGCGTCGTAGTGGCCGCGCACCATCGGCAGCTCCACCGGCAGACGCAGCCGCGGCTCCGAGCCGGCGGGGAGGTGGGTGCGGAGGAGGTACTCCAGCAGCTCGCGCAGGTCCACCTCGCTCTGCGGCCCCTCGGGAAGGCGGCCGAACTGGGCAAAGGAGCGGGCCAGCTCCTCCAGCCGCGCGCTCTCCTCCCCCAGCGTCTCCAGCGCCTCGCGCTCGGCGGGGGTGCCGGCGCCGCCGCGCTCCAGCGTGCGCAGGGCGAAGCGGATGGGAGTGAGCGGGTTCTTGAGCTCGTGCGCCACCCGGCGGGCCATCGCCACCCACGTCCGCATCCGTTCCGCCTCCAGCTCGCGGGCGCGGGCCTCGTCCAGCTCGCGCGCCATCGTACGGAAGGCATCGCGCAGGACGCCGAACTCGTCGTGCCCCTGCCGCCCCTCGTCGTCGGCGGGGAGCGCCTGGCCGCGGGCGACGAGCCCCGCCCACCCCACCAGCTCCTCCACCGGCTGGTAGAGGCGGCGCCCCATGCGCCGGGCCGCGCGCGCGGCCATGGCGGCCAGCACCAGCCCCGCGATCGCCCCCGCCACCGCCAACCACACCACCGCGCGGCGCAGCACCCACTCCCAGCGGCGCGCGTTGGTGACCGACGCCTCCAGCTCCGCGCGATGCGTGCGCGCCGCGGCCGCGACGGCGGGGTCGCGCGATCCCTCGGCGGCGCGAATCAGTTCGCCGCCGCTCTCTCCTACCCGCTCCCATGCCGCCACCGAATCGCTGAGGGCGGCGGTGCGCAGCACGACGTAGGTGCCGCCCGCCAGCAGCGCGAGCGAGGGGAGCACGGAGAAGAGGACCAGCGCACGCCGGATCCGGCCTTCGAAGGAGCGCCGCTGGGCCATGCGGGATCTCTCGCGGGTTGACGGAGCGGCACCGGGGCGCGAAGCTCCCGGCCCGGAAACGGAAAGGTAGTCCCCGCCGCCGCGCGGGAGCAAGCTCGCCATGCATCGCGGAGGAAACGGTTGTCGCCCAACGAGGCCGAGCTGCGCCGCCGCTTCGCCGTCCGCGAGGAGCGTTTCGAGCACGCGGGGTGGCGCGTGGACCTCATCATGCCGCGCGCCGCGGACGAGCTGATCGTGGAAGACGATTTCGACGATGACGAGCGCCTTCCCTACTGGGCGGACCTGTGGCCCTCGGCGCGCATTCTCGCCCGGCACCTGCTCGACTCGCCTCCCGCCGAGTCCGCGGCGCTGGAGCTGGGGTGCGGCGTGGCCCTCCCCGCGCTCGCCCTGCGGCACCTGGGCGCCGGCGTGCTGGCGACCGACTGGTATGATGACGCACTTCGCTTCGCATCCGTCAACTCGGAGCGCAACGGGCTCGGGCCGCTACGCACTGCCCTGCTCGACTGGCGAAAGCCACCCGAGGACGAGCGGTACCCGCTGGTGATCGCCGCCGACGTGCTCTACGAGATGCGCAACGCGGAGATTCTCGCCGCGCTCCTTCCGCGGGTGGTGGCGCCCGGCGGGCGCGCGCTGATCGCCGATCCGGGCCGCGACTACCTCTCCGAGTTCCGCAACCGCATGTACGCCGCCGGCTGGCGCACCGCCGAGATCGACCGACGCAAGGAGATCAGCGACCCCGCCACCGGCGCGCACAGCACCGTGCGCGTGTGGGAGGTGCTTCCGCCCGCGTAACAAACGTTCCTCGGCTGCGGATCGGGACGCCGGCACCTTTGCCCAAGCCCCCGGCGTGGTTAGATTTGGGTCACTTTGAACGGCAAACCGGCTCGATGGCAATGAACCCGACGATGGGACCCAGACCGCGCAGAAGGACCGTCACCGCCGACGTGGGCGGCGTGCTCGTGGGGAGCGCGCACCCGGTGGTGGTGCAGTCGATGACCAACACGGACACGGCCGACATCGAGGGAACGGTGCGGCAGGTGGCCGCGCTCTGGCGCGCGGGGAGCCAGATCGTGCGGGTGACCGTGAACAACGAAGAGTCCGCCGCCGCCGTCCCGCACATCGTCGAATTCCTGCGCATGCGCGGCGTCGAAGTCCCCATCGTGGGCGACTTCCACTACAACGGGCACATCCTCCTCCACAAGTACGAGGACTGCGCCCGCGCGCTCAGCAAGTACCGCATCAACCCGGGGAACGTCGGGGCCAAGCGCCACGACGAGAACTTCGCGGCGATCGTGGAGCGCGCCATCGAGTTCGGGAAGCCGGTGCGCATCGGCGTCAACTGGGGCTCGCTGGACCAGGCGCTCCTCACCGAGCTGATGGACCTCAACGCCGCCCGCCCGGAGCACGCCCGCAAGGACGCCAAGACGGTGATGATGGAGGCGATGGTGGAGAGCGCCATGCGCTCCGCCGCCACCGCCGAGCGGCTGGGCCTGGCGCACGACCGCATCCTCCTATCCGCCAAGGTGAGCGGGGTGCAGGACCTGGTGGCGGTCTACCGGATGCTGGCCCCGCTCAGCGACTACCCGCTGCACCTGGGGCTCACCGAGGCCGGTATGGGCACCAAGGGGATCGTGGCCTCCGCCGCGGGGCTCAGCATCCTGCTTCAGGAAGGGATCGGCGACACCATCCGCGTTTCGCTGACCCCCAAGCCGGGCGGCGACCGCACGGAGGAGGTCCACGTGGCGCAGCAGATCCTCCAATCGCTGGAGCTGCGCTCCTTCACCCCGCAGGTTACGAGCTGCCCCGGCTGCGGGCGCACCACCTCCACCTACTTCCAGAAGCTGGCCGAGGACATCCAGGGCTACCTGCGCGACCAGATGCCCGTCTGGCGCGACACTCACCCGGGGGTGGAGGAGATGAAGGTGGCGGTGATGGGATGCGTGGTGAACGGCCCGGGCGAGTCGAAGCACGCCAACCTGGGCATCTCCCTCCCCGGCACCTTCGAGGAGCCCAAGGCCCCCGTCTACGTCGACGGCGAGCACACCGTCACCCTTCGCGGCGACCACATCGCCGAGGAGTTCATGCGCATCCTGGACGATTACGTGGAGTCGCACTACCCCGCACGGATGGCGGAGACGGCCGGGGTGTAGCACGTACGGTGGGTTTGGGACAAGCAGCGGGGCCGGCGATCGTCGCCGGCCCCGCTGTGTAGTACAGGAGTTCATGACCGCGAGCCCGCGATCTACAGGCAGGATGCTGCGGTTTGCACATCCAGTGGCTGGGCGTGCACACCTGCAGCGGCGAGATAGATGCTTCGTAGGTTCGCCACGATCTCAGCGCCTGAAACAGCATCGCGGATCTCGAAATCCTCACCGACTGGTCTGATCAGAGACACAGTGCGTCGCTGCGCACCTGCGCTGGCTGAACAGGATCATTGTGGATTCGCTGCATGAGCGCAGTGATCCGCTCGCGGAAGTCCCTTGGCTGGGGTACGCCGTGATATTCCGCCTGACGGCCCGCGGCAGTCCGTTCAAAGCATGGGCCCCGACGGTATCCGCGCACGTCCATTTCGCGAACCATCAAGTCGTACGTGATCAGCCGGTCCGGGTGGACGAGGTTCAGCAGGTAGCGAATAGCATACACGCGTGCGGGTACGCTCCAAGATCCGTCCGCCGCGATTTCGGTAGCGGTTGCAAAAAGGGTTGAGTCACGCAGCAGGCGCACTCTGCCCCACTCCTCCTCAAGGATGCGCCGGTCGTGGGACGTACGCGACCGCATCAGTGCAGTAGAGGCTGCACGTGCCCAAGACCTGGGTCCGCAAAACGCGATGTATCCACGCGCCCATTCACGGTGAGGTTCTGGCCGCCCGGTGGTCATGACCTGTTCGGCCAACCGGCACTCGTTCCGATGCTTTACCGAGTCGGAGTTGACCTGGGCAGAGCCAGCCCTCGCGAGCACGACCAGTAGCAAACAGGCTAACGCGAAGCAACGCATGGTCCTGCTCAAATGATAGCGTTGTCGGAAGTGGTTCCCTTTGGCAGGTCCGTCGCGCCGAAAGGGAGACCCAATTCCGTACTCAATGCGCGGCGGAGTCGGTCGCCGCCTCCAGCAGCCGTCTACATTCCGCAGCAGTCACACCCACACAGATCCTATAGCCGCCGATCTCCTCGAGCAGCGTTGCTGCTGCGTTGAGGACCGGCTGGGGCGTGCGGGGATCACCCACTACGCGGCGCACACCATGTTCAGCTCTGCTCAGCGCGTCACTTGGGAGCGCGCGCCCTGTAAAATGAGGGTCGTCGGCGGTCGCGATCAACCCGTCGATGTTCACACCTTTCTCTGTGATTCTGGGACTTGCGTAGTAGTCGTAACTGGGTGAAGTACCGCCCTGCTGAGGGTCGAGTTGAGCAGAGAGGATTCGAGTCGCCTGGACTCTTGCGGCGATGCTCGCGGTCGGATCGGACATCATTGCAAGCGCAGTCTCGTATACAGAGCCGTCACGCAGCCTTGTTGCCGCCCAGACGATCGGTTCCATAACCGAATGGTTCACCGAGCGCTGATACCGCTCAAGGGTACGAGATAGTGCTACACCACCCTCGTTCCCGCAGGAGACGATGATGTTCAACGCCCACCCCTCCCGATTCGCGGGCTGCCCGAGGGTAAGTACCTGACTCGCGAACCGGCAGTCGTTACGGTGCTTGATGGAATCAGGATTGGCCTGTCCCGCCAAGCTCTGCGATGTAGCCGTACATAGGCATACCGCTACACCGATGAGAGTCGATCTGTACATACGTGCCCCTCCAATGTCGATGCTTTGGAATTCTTCATCACCTTGGATTGCGCCGCAACCTGGTTTCGCACCCAGGATCCAGGTAACCAATCGTGCTGTGATCCTGATCTACCATCTCTTCCATCCAGTTGCGGAGGTTACGCACAACCAATCTTGATAACTCCTCCCTGAAACGCTCCTTTGGAGCGAAGCGGACGAGCGATTCGAAATGCATGTTGACATAGCCCCTCTCGGCTAAACGCTGAGCGTGATCAGCGTGGCTTTCCTCGTGCACCTCAACCGCCGAAGCGAGATCCGATGGCCGGCAATCCGATCTGCGGTACAGATCGCTGCGACGGTCATACAGCTGCTCGTTCAGAAAGATTACAAGCGCAGCAAAGCGGATAGGGGCGTCGCTGCCGCTCACGTACGACCAGCCAGTATTCGGCCCGGAATTAATCTCCGCGTACGGAATCGCCAAACCTGACTCCGGGTATAGCTTCGTTTGTCCGAGATCCCGATCGTACACCGGAGGTGAGCCGAGAGGGCACTCGTCCGTGAGAGGCAGAGAGCATCCGACTTTCCTGATCTGCGCAGGCGGAACCGGATCGTGCCAGACGCGATTATCGACTTTGATTCGGGTAGCTTCGGGCCGTACCGCGATCTCCCCGATTGTTCCTGCAACCTGAATTCGTCCCCCGTTAACCATGACGCCCGCCCACGTGTTCGAGGTCACATCACCATCCGTGCGTGCTCTCCCCTCGAAGCTCCAGCCCGTGATCTTGAGCTCGCCCGGGGCGCTCGCGGGGTCCTTGCTCGCGGTGCAGGTGATGGACTGGCCGCGCGTGACCGGGTTGGGAGTGCAGTCCAGCTTCAGGCGAACGGGCTGGACGCGGACGACCTCACTCCTGGCGAAGACGATCTGGTCCTCGATGTGCCCCCGCACCCACATGCGCCCGCTCGCCGCGATGCGGGTGGTGCACGCCTCCTTGCGCCGGCAACTCGCGAGCGCGTTCCAGTCCGCCGCCGGCGCGGCCGCTGCCGAGCTGGAGAAAGTTGCTCCGCCGGCGGGTGCGCGCGCCGCTGCCGGTCCGCTCTCCGGGAGGGTGTCACCGGCGACGAAGGCCCACTCCAGGTTGCGCATCTCCTCGTCCGCGCGGGCGGTGAAGCCCACCGGTTCGGCGGGGTCGGTCTCGGTGCGGTCTGCGCGGACGGAGAGCGGGTTGATCTCCTCCACCGTGAGAGT